>JARBAU010000316.1 GCA_029237525.1 Nitrososphaerales archaeon
ATTGTTCTAGTCGTAGCAAGTTTTTATCTTGGATGATTACGAAAATGCAATACTAATCGACTGTACTAGAATGTAATCTTTGAAATACAATTGGAAATAATTAAGTGACTCGGAAATAGGATATTAGAATCAGCAGGTCAGGCCATACTCCAGTCAGAAATAGCGGAATATTGCGAGCGAGCCAGATAAAAAGTAGATATACACACACCTTTGTGATTTTCCGGTTTCATAAATGTGGCTTACAATAGTCGACGTACTGTTCGACTATCAAAAGAATCATGTATGAGTTATGGGATGAAATAGTCTTGATATTTTCCATCTAGTGGATACGCAAGAGATTAAATAATATACTAATATGCACAGCCTAAGCTTTTATTTCAAGACCATACTTTCCAGCAGTTTTTACAACATTTTCAATAATAGCAGGTGTTATCGGAGGTGGTTGAAATGATGATTTGTCATCAATTGGTATTCCGATTTCTTCAAAGAACTTTTCAAACTGTGGTGGAGTAATGATTACGAGCAATTTTCCAAAAGAACTGCCAACGTTCTTGTAAGTATGAAACTCTCCTCTTGGTACATATATGAACTGTCCTTTACCACCCTTTGTCTCTTTACTGCCATACGGAAATGAAAAATATCCTTCCAAGACATAAAATGCCTCATCTTCCATTGAATGCCTGTGAGGTGGAGGACCGTTATTGGGAGGTGCTTCAATCTCCCACATGCTATATCTTCCTTGTGTTTCATCACCGCCAATTTTCACAGTGTATACATCTCCTAGGATCCAAAAGCTTTTCGTGTTAGTTTGCGAAACAGAATACAATTATCTAATCTAAGAAATCCATTTGTACATGATATTTATTATTATTGTTGGCTTGGGGATTGTGGTCTTAAATTATGATCACTGTCGAGTTTTAATTATGCATTCCTGAGTCAAGAATATAGATAACGAGATGCAAGTTGCGATAATCGTCTGGCGGTCACTGGATAGATTATCTCGACTAAACCTAGCATTTTACTAATGCCAGATTACTATTGCATCAGTTAGTGCCAGGCAATTGCCACATAGGCTTCAATAGGGAATACAATTCCACCATCGTCAGTGTATTCTCGTAGAGACACGTCAAGATCGTTAATCAGGTCTGCGGTAACTGTCAAGAAATGAAATTATGTCCTCTCTTATCATATTCTTGTAGAATTTGTTCTTGTGATACTTTGAAAACATATATAAGATCCTGATATTGCCACCTCGGTAATTGTCCGACGGATTAATCTCTGTCTTCATCGCGATAATATATTCAGATATTATCAATGCATTTTCTGGTAATATCCTATGGAGATCATTAGATAATTCCTGCTGATTACATAGATCAGCAGTAACAAATTCTATATTTCTATCTAAACGAACAGAAGGGGGAAGCAGACACTTAACATCATTGACCATCCTTTCATCTTTCGCCTTTTCTTCCGTTACTGTAGTAGCGGCAGTGTTAACTAATTTTCTCAATTAGAAAAGATCAGATCCGTCTCTCTTATAAGTTGGTATTCTATGCTACTTTATAGAAGAATAAATTAATCGTGATCATATAATCTATCCCATCCATTCTCATGAATATCTCAGTTTATAAATCCTCCTTATTACCAGCAATAGGTTCTGCAAATGAAAGCTGATATCCATCTGGTTCTCTTATATGAAAATATCTTTCTCCCCATGCAGCATTAGTAGGTTCATTTTCAAACGATATTAAATTTGAAATACTATCATTATTCTTAAAATAAGAATATAATCTATCCACATCTTCGGTATGAAAAATTAATCGTCCAAAGTGTTGTCTTTTTTCGTCATTAATATTCTCTGCTGTATAATTATGAGGCTCATGATTGTTATTGATTTCCAATTCTAGATTTAAATACATTTTTGATTTATGCTTTTCTTCTTCTCCAATCTCAAAAGTAGTAAAAGTATCATCAGAAGATCCATAGACTAACTTAAAGCCTGGTACTTGAGAATAAAATCTGCAAGACCTTTCCATATTTTCAACTATCAACGTTACTGCAGAAATTTTGTATATTTTCATAGCGTTACTGGCACTTTATCAAGACGATACTATTTTAGATCTTTTTAGTTCAGACTTATTGATTAGAAATACAAAGATCTGACCTTTGCACTCGGTTACTGTTTTTAGATCATATCCACAATTAGCTATGGGAGATTCCATTTCAGCAAGCATTTTCTTTGGACTTGTGCCAACATCTTTTACCGGATCAGCACTTTTATCATTAGTGAAACTTTCATGCCAATATGTCATTGGTTAATTTACAACTAGTCTAGGTTATTAATTCGTCATGATGAAGACATTATTTTGTCATATTGTAAGTTTATTTAGCTGTAGATGATTTGTGTATCGAATGACCTCCTTCTTACCTTGTCCAGCCTGCATTCAGGTTAATAACAATAACTTTCTTGGCCGCTATACATCGCTATATCTAGATGTTCTAAGAGCTCTTCATTTGTTACAGGCTTTCGAATAAAACAGTTGGCAGGAAGTGAAGAAAATATGTCAGAATATGCTCCAGGATACATCTCTCCAGCTGTAAGAAAGCATATTTTCATCTCACTATCTAATTTTTTAATTTCTCTATAAAAAGTAAAACCGTTCATCTCTGGCATCTTAATATCAAGAATTAATAGATCGTAGTAATGAGGTTTGAAGTTGTCTAAAGCAAGGAACTGATTCTCATATGAATCAACTATAAAACCGCTTTTCTCTAGCACCTTGCGTAATGTTATGTTAACATCCGGTTCATCATCGACAACTAGAATTTTTTTGGACATATCTGTGACATTTGCTTATATTTGCAAGGATTTTTGACTAGTCTGGCAACTATCAAGATATGAAATGCAAGAGTATATTTTGACAATCCCGGTTTCAAAACACATTAAATATTGGAGCATAAGACTAAATATATAGACTATCTATTTTTAGATTAATACACAATAATATTGACAATAATATTGACAAATAATAAACATTATTCCATTACCATAAGAATCTAAATTCTTGCGGCTATGATATTTGATACCAAGTTAAATCGAAGGTTGGAGTTTGTTTGTTCACTAGTGAAATTTTCTTTGACAAATGTCATCAAAGCATCTAGATGGAGTAATACTAAGAATAATCTAACTCTTCTGATAATCTATTAATTAAATAATCTATTGACACCGGCTTTTCGATAAAACATCCAAAACTTATGTTAGGATATATATCTCTTAGTGCACTGATATTTACTTCTAATGCAGACATAAAACATACTCTGATGTTAACATCTAACTCTAATACCTTCTCACGTAACTGAAAGCCATTCATGCTTGGCATATAAATGTCAGTAAGAAGAAGATCATAAAAATGTGGTTTGAATTCTTTTACTACTAATAAAGGATCGTTATATGCATATACCTCAAATCTTTTCTTCTTGTCACCATTGCTATAATAATGACCTTCTAAACCTGCTTTGAAAGTTAATGTAACATCAGGATCGTCGTCTACAAGAAGTATTCTTTTGATAAATGGTGGTTTCAGAGAAACTGAAGCAGAAGTTTCTACTAGGGTATGTATATTTGATCCCTGACTTTGCAGGTAATTGAGATCAGTAAGAGAGTAAGAAGACTCAGTAGGATGTTGCTGATCATGAAGGCTATTACCATTATTATTACTATAAGAATGATAAAACGAACTAAACCCATTATCTAAAAATGGATAAGAATAATAGATTTTAGTTTGTATAGGCAATATCATTCAGTTTTTCGGCATTCCTCATAATATAACTTTCCTATGCTTAATCACTAAAGTTACATTAGTTGACAATTATACACGTTTTGGTCTATATGCCTTAATCTTTTCTTGTGTTTGTAATGCAACAATTTGTCATAGAGTCAGGCGTAATATAATATCGGGAAAAACCGCATCCACTTTGGAGAGAAGTAATGATAAAGCCCTCTCCGACAATCATACCGCCGCAAACAACTACTTGTTCTCAGCTCTGACAAAATAAACAAACTTCATTCGATGAGACTGATCGCTAACCTTTCTACATTTGATAGAGAAAACAGCATTCATCTTACATCGATGTAATTCCTGTTAATCGATAATCGATAATGACATTTGCATCACTACTTCTCGTTATACGCAAGTATCGAAATCTTGTGAGTAGACCACGTGCACAGTGATGATGACATATCAAGAACCGGTTTAAATCGACAATTTCCCGCAACGGCAACACGCGTTCCAATCCAGCAAGTATATTTACTCCTTCAGCAGTAAACAGTACCACTAGCAACAGCAACGACAGTAGTCCAGAATAAACGGTATATGGGGATGAAAATGGAAAACTAAAATAAGATGGTATATATTCTATCTAGCAACAAGATTATTGCCCAAAATTTGGGTGGATTTAAACATTATTATAACTATCTAATAATAGGCCATAGACAATATTACTGACGTGAGGATTCATTTACGTGATATTTCTTCATGCCCTGCGGCTCAGGTGTATTATTTGCAGTCCGATAGCCTTGGCTTGCTATAATATTCGGTGCAATGGCCAAAAGCAATACGACGATGTAAGCGCGCCGAATACTATTTTCATCTGCCTGTCACCTGCTTCTTCGATAGATCAAGGCTGACAATACCGCCAGTTTCGCCAAGCGTAATCATTTTTGAATCGATAACTGGCTGTGAAATGCATTCCGGATAGCCGTATGCATTCAGATGTGTGATACACTGGCTTACACTCACAGTCACTTTGTCTCCGGGGTAATATCCGACTAGTTCATCAGTATATCCCAGAAAATGCATCTCTCCGGTTTGGTTTACCATCCTGGTTTCGGACCCGCCCGAGCCTGAAGTCTTATCGTAATACTGATATGTTACATTCACGCCCGCTGATGGAATACCATAAGCGGCTACAGCAATACCTTCCGTGATGGGCTCATGCTTGCCTATGAACCATTTCGCAGAGCTTGGACCATCAGGACAATAAAATGCGGCCCTATCGTCATCAGTTCCGACAGTTTTATTGGCTGGTATGCTACAAAACCCATTGACATACCCTTTGACAAACTCAGCCGAATGCCACGCAAAGCCATGTTTGGGTTGATCAATATACAAAGTTGCATTTGATGAGGTATTTCCATCAGTTACACCGTGTTGAAAGCCTGACTGATAAGCAGCTTGCGGATGTTGTGAATGTGGAAGCTGTGGTAATTGTCCAGGATCAGTTGACACAGTTGATAATACAGTTTGTGCAAAGGCAGATTGTGCGCCTATCATTAGTGCTGCGCCTAGCACCAAGACTACAATTGCGCCTACCGTCGCTGTCATTTCTCATCCGCCCACGAAGCAGAATCTGGGCCTTCATCACAGTCCCAACTAGCTTGATCTGCGTCACTTGACGTTCCAGGACTAGCCTTGCAAAATCCTGTAACATAACCTGTTACAAAGTCCCATGAATGAAATGCAAAGCCCTTACCTGGCTTCAAAATATACCAGTCGCATCCATCTGGATGTAAACAACTATCCTTTCCGTCACTTACTCCGTGTTGAAATCCCGATTGATATGGAGATATCGCAAAGGCAGACTGCTGTTTTTCCAGTAGAAAGACTGGCGCGCGCCCATCACGAAGGCAATACTGATGACTGCGGCTATTATGGTCTTCATTTCACTTCACAGCACATACCTTTGGTGATGAGATCGTAGTAAAATGGAATGCCATAATTACATACTTTCTTTGTTCCAAGCTACTACATCTAAGGTGGATAGATAGCTTTGAACATTCTTACTAAGACGACTAGAAGAAAATTCGGTCATTTCACAAAATGAAACACTGTCACATAGTTCATTTACCATCTAATAATATTTCAATATCCATGGTAAAATTATATGCATTTGATGATAAAGAATTAAATGCATTAATTGTGTGTGCGCCATCATGAGCAACCATCTATTAACTTAGCATAATCTGATGGAAGGCATGCAAGACATAGCACGTTCACATGGCTCAGTCACTAACAGATTGCTCTGATCAAGATAGCCATCTAAACACAATCTAATAGCGCATGAACTGAAAGTAAATCAATCAATCAACTATTTTCCAAAAAAGTATTTACAATTTTACTAAATTGATTTGGATATTGATACATTAATCCATGACCTGCTCCATTTATTTGGACAAGCCAAGCTGCAGGTATTTTTTGGACTATAATTAATGAATTAGCTGCAGGTACTGAAACATCTTCCGACCCGGTCAAGACTAGGGTTGGTATCGATATTTTTGACAGTTGACTGCATAGGCCACTCCAGTTGATCGCAAACCAATCTTCTACTACATGAAACTGCTGCTTCATGGTCTCATGGCTAATTGTTTCTTTAGTTTGTGGAAGGCTCACGTTGGCATGAGATTTAAGCCATTCTGATGGAAACGTAACGGACATGATTTTATCTGTACTTTGCGCCCAGTTATTTACAAAATCAGATAAAATCCTTATAACTTCAGAATTCTGTGGTATACTTTCATTACCACCACATGCTGCGCCATAGAGTACAAGTTTATTAATTTTTTCTGGATGTAAAAGCGCAAGTTGTTGGGCTATAAATGAACCCATAGAAAATCCAAGAACGTCTGCTTTTTGAATTTTCAAAGCGTCTAACAAACCAACCGTATCATTTGCAAATTGCCGAATTGAGAAGGATTTGACACCAGATGTTGTATTTCCAACTCCGCGATTATCAAATATGATTATTCTATGGTTTGTAGATAGATCTTTTAAAACAGAATGGTCCCATGCATCCATAACCAGTCCACTACCACTAATAAGTAATATTGGATTTCCTTTGCCAAAAGTTTTGTATGCAACATTGATATCTCCTACATGAACTTTTTTTGTTGGAATATTCTGCATGCTTTGTGGATTTGTAAAATTAGAATTCATTCGAACCGTTTGACCAAGTGCCAAATTGGTATTACCAAAATAATTGTGATTGCTATTCCAAATAGAAGTGCTTTGTATGATAATAATAAGGGATACAAAAACAATGAGTGTTAAAACAAATCTCACTCTCATGATAGATTCGTGTTTCGGCATAGCCTTTGATAAGTGCAAAACTATTTAAGAAATTTCTAAGACGGATACAATCCTACACAGTAACTTTATCCATACTTCAGAAGTTGGACAAAAGATATTATTAACTGAGATTAGATACTGGATTGGAACCCATAAAGACTAAAACAATAACCAATTTAATAATTGAAGAAGAATCTAAGGAATAACAGCCGCCGTGCCAATTAGGCAGACTAAAACCTTGAAATATTATGTGCCAACCCTTTAGTTTTAATGGCCAAGATAGTTGAAATGGACGAACGAGTCTCAATCTTTGCTCAAATGGATGAAGATGTTAAAGGTCCAGTTATCTTGATAAATAAATTCAGCGTAAAACCTGAGGAATTTGATCAGTTCCTAAAGGGGTAGACAACGGAAGCAGAAAAATTTAAGCAGCAACCAGGTTATATCTCGACTCAACTACACAAGGGCATAGGAAAGAGTGGCATCTTCATTAACTATGCAGTTTGGGAATCTATAGCACACTTCAAGAAGGCGGTTACAAACGTTATTAACCCACAGGATCCAGTTTCTGCTTTTCCGCCTAGCACGATGGTATCTCACCACTTGTTCAAGAAAATGGCTATTCCAGGACTCCTCGTAGAGTGATCTAACTCGTTACTACATATAGAGTACTAATTCTCGAGTTGCATACTGCTAGATTGAAAAGGTCTCATGCATAGATATCAGTTTTTGTGACTATTCTATATGTCAGGAATCCTGTTTTTTTACTACTCAAAGACAGATTCTAGTAGGTCAAGACAATGTTGGCATCCTTCCTTATCTGCATATTTTTGAACTAGATCAAGTAGTCTAAGCAAGTCACTCATCACCTCACTTTTATTCATTATCTTTAATGGAATTACGATTTTCTCATTTTCTTTTTCAGTCACTTATACACACCATTGAAATGATCCGTTAATAGTAAACCGTACATGAGCCTTGCTTAGCCTCTGCATTTTAGCTAGAGGCCCGCAAGGTTTTTGCGCCTAATCATGTAAAAACAGATAAGTTCATTTAACCAATTCTCCAAATTGATAAGGTTGTAAAAAATGTTCTTTTGTTCTATTAAATTATTTTATAAGAACAAAAATTATCTACTGCTGAGTGTAGTCTTAACAGTGTAATAGAAAGCGATATTTTGACCCGCCCCTTCATGCATCTTAGTAACGCAGTGTTAAGGCTAGCGATCCGAGGTCGAACGTTGATGAACTGATTATTAGAGTCAATGAGGAAAAGGTAGTAGCTGGTAGCTCTAACTTAGTATATCATAACAATGACAATTACTTAATAGCTCGAGGTGTTCTTTGACTGACAGGTTCCTTAAAGCCTTACTGAGATTTAGTAAAATCTGATTGAAGATATAAAAATGGTATTTTGGGACCGAGACAGAATATACGAATGTTATACATATTTGGAATGATTTTTCCAGCAGCTTAATAATAATGGTATGACATTAAAGTTGTATACGTGTTTATGTGCTAGTAGATCGTAGTTTTATCGATAAGGAATCTATTGATAATTTTCCATCCAGACTGGATTATGATATTGCTGCAGTTGTTTTGTTTGCTCTAATGTCATATTATTATCAATGTCTTTAGAATCATATGCGCATATACCAATGGCAGGAAAGCTAAATCTTTGTTCTAAACATGATTCGTAATCACATAATTCTTTGATAAATCCCTTCTTGAAAAATGCTGCCATATCTCCGAATATTCGTATTCCCTGCTTACCTCTGCTAAGACAGTTTTCTGCCAAAGTAGACCATAAGGCAACTGTTCGCTGGATGTTTGGTATACCCGCAGGAAAATAGATTTCTTCCGTAGATCTAATCATAATGTCATCTCTTGATTCTAATTCTGCCACATCTATTTTCCATTTATTTCTCATCCTAGCACGAATTTCAGTCTTTGACAGATCGGAAGTAATAATAACTATAGCCTCATTTCTTTGTAGGCCATCCTTCAGAAATTCAAAGGCTTCATTAAATTTTTCATCTTTGTTAGCATAAACTGCAATTATGTGATTTCCTTGTTCAATTGTTTGTAACCTCCGTGTCGTTTCTAGTTTGTTAGATATTGGCATCCACTTTATTTTATTATTATAACAATTAGGGCATTTTATTACAACTGACAAACTTTTTGAAGGTAAATGCGAAGCACACCAAAGACATATTTCACAAAATAGGAAATGTATTTGCTTGGAAAGCTCTTTTTTGTCATCTCCATTATTACTGTCAATATTCGGGTACGTTATATGTAATAAGACCCCCTTCTATCATTTGCTTTTAAAGTAGAACACATCATTTACCTCACAATTATTAAACAACCATGGGTTATAATCTTATGTAAATTATTCAAGACAATTACTTGTTACTCAGATTCCACATATTAGTGTAAAATGACAATGAAAAAGCAGAATATTTCATAAAATTGAGTCAATAAGCATCAGCAATAAGGACATGGGCCTATCCAAACCAAAGTGGAGAATTGGAGGAATTAAATCAGTCACTAGGACAGCGTGACAAAGTAAGATATTTTCATTATGAAATAGCGTGTTGTCTATGGATTATGTTAACGAAATTAGCTATGAATTCCGCAAAGACTGCCGTAGACATTCATCATCATCCAGGCCTACCTGTCTTGAACACTCTACTAATTTAGATTGACGACTTTATCCAAAATCTCGAACACTTACTGTGTCAAAATCCATCCAGATATTAGTTCCAGTATAAATAAAGACCTGAAAATGAAGATGTGGTCTGAATGTATATCCTGTCATGCCCACCTTTGCGATCACGTGCCCTTTGGCAATATCTTGGTGTACTTTAACTCTTGAGCTTAGATGAGCCAAGTGATCGTACCTAGAATATTCTCCATTAGCATGCATGATAACTATAAAGTTTGTATAGTTCCAATAAGCTGGGTAGGGTCCTCCAAAGTTAGAATCATCTTTAACATAAGTAACTATACCATTAGCTGCAGCAAGTACTGGAGTATTTTCTGGAACAAGTAAATCTATTGCATTACGGAGTTTTCCTATATGAGCTGGGGAAGATGTTTTATCTACTCTTTCTAACAAATTCTTTGGTACTGGTAATCTATAACGATTGACAGCGTTTCTTTCCAAACCCCATCCTCACCTAGTATATTCTCTGAATAGTCTCTTTATGATAGACATGATTTTGAGGCCCCAATAATCAAGTACCTTATCTGACATTCCTTATTAAGAAGAGATTTAAGAACAAAGGAGAAAGCCTTGTTAGCATTTGATGACATTTTATTAGATAAAAATAAGAAAATGCGATTGTTCAGATGCCAAGCATATCTCCAAAGCATATCTCCAATACCGCCAACACCACTACTACTAGCACGACCTTGTTGACTACTTCCACTGCCACTTCCCAAAAATCCACCAAGTATTGAAGTCCTTGTGGGTTGTTCTTAGATTGCTCATTTAATATGTCAACTCCCTGCTGTGTGTATTGTCTGGCTTGGTCTGGATCTTGTATGCCGGTATTTTGCTGTACATGTCTTACTAATTCATGATCTTTGTTCAATCCTCCTAAACTTGATAGGATAGAACCTATACCACCTACGCTATCGCTACCTTGTTGGCTACCACCTGTAAGACCAGATAGCATACCACCTATACCTCCGCTTCCCCCTCCACTCATCATTTTCTGTACTAAGAATCCAATTATCGTACTCATTACAGAACTGCCCATTGATTGATCAGCTCCGCTTCTTGCGAAAACATCCCTGCTAGACCTTCTATACTCATATTTGTAAATGAATAAGATATTATTTAGTAATTATAGCGTATAGCGTATGAAACACTAATCTCTTGTTAGTTTTCTCATCGTAATGTTAGGGTCTTACTCATCTATAGAACACCAAATCGGCTGCAGTGATATTATTCTTTACTGTACTTTACTGGATTAAAATGGCGCGCTTTGACGTCGATAATATTCAACTGCATATACATGCTGCACTTGGCATTGTGGCGCGCATAATCTGGACATGAACAGGTCCATTCAGATTTGGTTGCAGTGACGGTATAAGTGTTGTAACCAGATGTCGATTTGACTATATAATTTGATTCATTGATCATCTAGATGTCGCCACTAGTTTGAGCTATGAGTTTGCCTATCTTCGCGGTGAACCACGCGCCTCATGATATACAGCATGTATAATTATATTACCATCCTATGACATCAGTCTACATTAGGTGATAATATTTATAACCTGCCATTTCTCATATCGTATTGTAATTTTTTCCGATATACTTATCCGATTTGGACGAGTCTTTTATCTAGCTAATACATTATACAAGTACGCGATATCTACCTTCAACTTCCTCAGACTTATTGGTAAATATCCGCTCTTCTTAGCGTCCATAGTATGGTAGGATGGCCGTGCATTTTGCTTTCGATTTGTTTCAAGACTCTATTCAGAGATCTATCCAGTTTATCTCTAGACGCAAAGTCCTTTAGATCTATATCTATCATTAGAAAACTTGGTGCAGTTCTATTAATCCCATTATATTTAGTAAATGATGGATAAGCATTGATCCTGCAATCCTCATAGTTTGATGTCTTATATTCTAGGGCTTCCCGTACATTGAATACCTCTTTTTGGTAGCTGAGAGCCTTAGTCATAATATTCCTTGGAAAGATGGGCTCCTGAAAGTGTGATAATATGAAGCTTAGATTCTGTTCTATCTCATTAAATTTCTGACTACTAAGGGGGTAAATTTCTTTCTCCATCCGTGTGAAGGGTGAAAGAAAAATTCCCCCTTAGTAGATAATATTTTATTTTATAGTCTGTTAGAATAAATGCTACATAAACCAATGTGCACAGTCGTTATTCTCGAGATTATTCTATTTAACAGTAGAATTAGAGGACGGCGTGGCTGTGGCATGCGGCTGTTGCAGCATAGTTTGCAAATCGAGTTCAAGCTCGAAGCCATAAATAAAGGGGGATTTGTAAGAGCGATTGATTAAAATCGGTCTCATCACAGCTGCAAAGCACAACTAGCCCTGTCTGATTAGCAGGATTAAATGCAATGTAACTAGTGTAGCCATCTATCCCGCCTGTTTTATATACCACGGTATCTTCACCACCAAGGTTGGTTAGTATACTCCATAAAAGACCAGTGTAACCAACCATGAAATCATGTGTAGGAGAAGAATTGCCTGTAACAGTAAAATCCTGATGTCTTATTAAATGCGTATCTTGTAAAATATCATTTATCTTTGTGTGAATCAAACCCATATTAGCAGATAAGTACTTTAGTAAGTCATTTGCAGAGGAATAAGCTGCCCCTGCTGGCTGAAGTACTTCTGGAACAAACGAGAGACTACTAATTTCCTTACCTCCAACATGACCTTTGGCCAATCTGGACTTTAGTACATCAGGAAGAGGAGTTGTTATTTGGGTGCTATTCATTGCAATTCCTGTACTGTTCATGCCTAACACATTTAGTATTCTATCTCTAACAAGCTGCTCATAGGGTATACCTGCTTTTAGCGATAAAATGTGACCTAAAAGACCAGCTCCTAAATTAGAATAATTATATCTTGTTCCTGGTTCACTTACAAGTGAAGAATTTGAAATAAAGTTATATATTTGCTGAGTAGGTGAAGTACGGTTAACAGCTACTGCTCGAGGCAGATCGGGTAGTCCTGATGTGTAAGTAGCTAAATCTTCAAGTGTTATTTTATGTCCATTGTAGGAAGGTACTGTGACATTGGCAGGAAGATATTTTTCAATAGGATCATCGAATTTGACAATCCCACGTTTTACCATATCAGCTAATAATGCTGCCGTGAGCGTCTTTGTAAGAGAGCCAATATCAAAGATTGTATCTCCATTTACTTTTGTAGTATTTACTTTAGATATGTTTCCATAACCTGAGACGCTAGCACCGTTTGGTGTGATGACACCTACTACTATTGATACACTTCCTGATTTATTCCCCAAGTTTTTTAATATTATTGGTTTTATTTGATTCAGAACCGCCATGGACAAATGCCCTTTATCAGCCGAAGTTGTAGTGTTATGTAATTCAGATGCATTGGAAACAGGATGAGAAGTGGTGGACAACTGAGCTACTACTTTTTGGAGTGTTAGAGGGAAAACACCAGAGGATGCAATTAATATCATACATAATACTGATAACAACAATAGTTTTAGCGATAACATATTATACAGTCCAAAAATATGGCTCCTAGTAGCGTCACTGTAGCAGGTCGGTATAAATAAGCATTGTGGAACTATAAAGTATAGTGGTATTCCCCAGAAGGGTATAGAGAAGATTATACGATTATTTCGTTATCAGATTCGCGAGCCAAAACTGTTATTATACCAAGTCTACCGTCTAAGTACTAAACTCAAATGGATTAGTACTATTTGGTATAAACTGGGCAGATGAGAGCCAGCTATGTGTTCAGAACTTAGGATAAAGCAATGCCAAGATATAGACTTAGTCAGATCGCATTAATTGGCACTACTAAGGGGGCATTTTTCTTTCAGTGCACTCCCACAGTTGGTGAAAGAAATTTACCCCCCTTATCCACAATTTTTTTTATGCAAGATCATCATACCTTCAAAACCTTTTTAGTTTTTCAAACATGCTAATCCAAATAATGATCTCATTATTTTACCGTAGCCTGACAGATTTCAAATTATATACGGCTTGATCGATTTGGTGTTCTCTTTGTATACGTGGCACTAAGGTAGAATTCAGGGTTATGAGGTGAGCGCCCCCCGTCTGCATATATCTCCAGAATTTGCTTTATTCATAGACTACAAAGTAGCATTTTTTCTTTCAGCACCATCCCCTTCCGTTTTATTAGATCGTCGGACATAGGTGTGATAGGGTACATCTTTTAGTTCGCCATAACTTACCATTTCCTCAATCATCATTTGCGCATCCGAAGTGTAAAATTTTCCGCTTGCCTGCAGGCTATGACTATGATTTAGTCAGACTTGAACCCATACCATATTCTTATCGTATGTGGTAATTGGTTGATAAGTCTGCCGCCTTGCTAGGAGATGCGCTAGTTTTGCGCATACCGTTTGGTATAATATTTGATACTGAATATGTTTAATCTGCTTTAGCAAAAGCATCGTGGACTACATTCTATTTAACCGAAATTAACTTATAAAAATGATAAAGTGACGATCTAAAATGTGAATTTAATCTCAGAATATCGCCATAACCAGTTTACAGTGGAGGAATTAAATTCTATTGAGACCGCATTAATCCTCGCTATAAATTGTCTAGGCAACGACGAGTTCTATCTGATTGACAATCTCAAGTCAGTTCTAGCAAAAGTGAGATCTATTGAAACATTAAAAACAAATGCTACCCACGATCGGTAGAAGCTGCCATATTTCATTCATATAATGGCATATAAAATGATCAATATCATTATTTAATTTGTTGTTCTTTGACGCGATCCTTTAATTGAGACTCCTTTACCTCCTGTTGCCAATTATGAATCAACGTAACCTCAACCGTTTTCACTTCATTGTTAATAGAAGATTCCCGATTGTTTAGTACAAATGCGTATGCATCACTTTTAGTAGGCTTAAAGACATCATTAATTTTTACTCCGCTCATGCTGTAATAGAAGGTAAGTTCAGGCTTTTTACTATCATTATTTTCTTTCCAAGTCGGAACGTCTTTTCTGCTCATAATTAGAACTTCTATTTCTTTATCTGAGTTTGTTACCTCTACATCAAATGCTAGTCTATAATCAAACATGAGTATGAGATTTACACCAAAGTACAGTATTTCATATCCTAGAGGATCAGTAGGTATGTTGAATTCATTAATATTTCTCATGACATGCGGAAGTACTTTCATTAGTATAAAGAAAGAGAGCTATCTTAATTATCTTTTAAACTTTAGTGTAATTAATTCTTTTATCCTCAGATGTAACTGCTTGTAGTATGTTGAGTCTATGGCCAACTAGCAAAGTTATATTGCTGCCACATTTCCATGATTTTACCATTTGAAATGCGAAACAGATCAAAGCCTGTTGCGACAATGGGCTTACCTGTAGGTGGATTACCAAAGAACGGTCCACTATTTGTTCCACTATCTGTCCATCTTATCAGCACCTTGTCTCCCTTTGCAAGAATGTCATCATGGACTAGCTTTCTATCTGGTACAGCTGCTATTACTGCAGATGCATATTTCTTTGTTCCTTCGGGGCCTTTGCGTAATTCTTCAGGTAGTACAGGATTATGTAAAACAAAATCAGGAGA
>JARBAU010000037.1 GCA_029237525.1 Nitrososphaerales archaeon
ATATTTACCATACGTAAACCACAGAAATGTGGTATTTAAACAAATCTATTTGTAGAAATTGATAGTTAAATCCTGGTTCCATCTATCCATCCATAGTTAAATGGTATTTATATCATTCTGAAATTTCAGCAAGATGTTATCTTGTTTTGTCACTTTTGACTTTTTAGCTAATATGCAATTTTGTCATTATAAAATCAGTCGAATAGGGGTTTGAGATAAATCCGGTTTGAAACACATATCTGCAATAGTAGTAACCTTTTCCAATCCTATTTTTATAGAACAAGTCACTTACGAAACTTATTTATAGATATAAATATACCACAGATTCAGATACCTTAACATTTCACCTCAAAGCTTCTGCGATCCTATCTCACGCCACAATCCGAGTATGATACCTTTACCAGCGAACTACGAAAGATAATGTTGCATCATTGCTGCTTTAGCTCTATGGTCGCTTAATATCGGGAGAATAACATTTATCACACGCATTAGGATAAAGTTTCTAGGACTTGAATGTAGCGTTCAGTTCATCTCGTAGATGCGCTATTTGACCTTAGTTGAAGCCGCATATCTAAAAACACTGATAATGTCCATAGTGATAAAGATATGGCCATCTTTCGAAATTTAGAAAAAGTCTTTAATAGTATAGAGGTTGAATGGAAGATCTTATTAGGTAGAAATTAAATTAATCACTATATCAAAAACGGAATAACAAGTGACCCGGACAAAGGTCAAGACATATCATGGAATGCCAGTATTTGGGACAATAACAAAAAATTGATTTTACTACTATTTTGTTTTTTCTATTTAATTAATGTTGTAACAGGTGGTGGTCATTTCGATTGGTGGGATGGTATCGAAGCGTACCTTGTTACGGAAAGTATGGTGTTAAGACACTCTGCAATGTTATACCCTGACCTACCTAGTATCGAGAAGCTTCATTTTGATATACGTTATTCGGTCTATTCAAATACCGTCCTTCAAACAGGCAAATATCCCAGTATGGAAACTATGCACTTGCGACCTGTGTATACTGTTAGATCACTATTTTTATCTGCTGCTGCAGTTCCTTTCTATCTAGTTGCGAGTCTGTTTTCAATTTCCCCTATACCGATCATAGCTCTTTTTTTTAATTCAATGATAATTTCGCTAATTTCTGTAGTCATATTCCTTTTTTCTTTTGAATTATACAGTTCTAAAAAAGTATCATTCGTACTGAGCTTGATATTTGGGGTGGGTTCATTTATTTGGCCTTACCACACAAGCTTCTGGTCCATGCCATTGCAAGCATTATGCCTTGTTAGTGCTGCATATTTCATGTATAAATCATTATCCAATCCCTTACCGTTCATACGCAACTCTACAAGGCAACAAACCAATGTTACGGATATCAGCGAAAGTCCAGTTACTAGTACTTTTAATAATTACAAAACTAATAAACGAATTTATTATGCAGGTTTAGGAGGGTTATTTCTAGGATTATCGGTATACGCTCACCCTACTAGTATTATTCTGATACCTGGCTTTGTAGCATATTATTGTTTTTCAGCTGTGAAAAGAAATAGAACTAATTTTGGTTCCTTCTTGACAGTTTTGGCGATCACTTTATTTTTTGAAGGAGTGATCAATGAATTAAGATTTGGCTCATTCGCAGAATTCGGATACGGATCTTCCGAATCCTTGATAATGCACAACGGTTGGCATGGTTTAGTTGGCCTGATAGGAAGTCCAGGAGCAGGATTGATTTTCTTTTTACCAATCTCAATTCTGCTGCCTCTAGCATTCAAATACTTGTATGAATTAAATAAAGGATTATTCTTTTTCTGCGCTTACCTAATAGTAGTAACATTGCTGTACGTCGGTACTTCATCTTCTGGATTCGAACCTTATGCTTGGAGCGGTGCTATCGCATGGGGACCAAGATATCTCATACCGATATTGCCATTCATAATCCTAGTACTTGGCGCCTTACTGGTGCACTTGAAAAAGTTTTCCCCCAAAAGTAGATTATTTTTGAAAATCCCAATTATAATATTGTGTGTGTCTGGAGTCTATGTTAATTTGGTCGGAAATCTCGTGTGGTATCAGTATGGCATCATGTACGGCTGGATTAAGGATCATCTATCTAAAAATAGCGAAAATATGGAGATCATGACATGGAACCCATATTATTCACCTATTGTGTTACACACAAAAGCTCTGTTATCTGATTTTGTATCTCAGATCCATCCAGAGCATTATGTCAATACCGCATGGTATTGGACTGCCTACGGACTCGCTCCATGTTCATATGATAATTATATTTTTTGTAATTATGGAATTGTACCAGTCGGCTCAATCGTCGTAGTTATTGCTCTATTAGCGTATGTCATAATTTTAGAGATTAGAACCAAACCAACATCAAGAAATCGGGCTACGTTCGGACTTAAATCGTTTGTTCACTAATGAAGACTGGTCACTAGAGCACTAAAACATAAGATACTTATTTCAGTTTAAATTTGATATTGACAAACACTTGCATCGGCGTCATCTGGATTAGTACCGGTCGTACTAAGATCCTAAAGACTTACCGATTCTAAAAAGGAGACAAAAACTGAAAATAGCTGTAAGTTGTCATTCTGTCATCTTCTCGTCGCAGTATCGAATTTATTGCTTTCAGATATTTGAATATCCAAATTCTTTACAGAAATTTCACTTCTTTTCCAATATGACTAAGACTCCGGTAGGAGAGCCAGAATTTGGTAATTGCGAGGCAGGAATAATTGATTTGATCTCAAAGCCTTGAGACAGGATATTTTGAACTACTTGCCACTGCTCACTTTTATAGTAATCATAAACTCTTACACCTACAAGTGATGGTCCTTTATAAAAGATATTTGAAGACTGTGTATTATTTTCTGCAGTGTGATTCGCAAAAAAGATTGGAGGCTGTTGCGCAAAAGACAGAGATGAACCTGATATTGTAATAATGGTTAGTGAAAGCAGAAGCGAGCCAGAGATAATAACTGAATTTTTCCTAATCATTGGTTTTTGAACAGCATTAGAAGTATATAAATATAAAGAAGAATCGATTATTGCTAATGTGTTCAAAAATTTCTTTAGCAACAACTCTTTGGAGTAGTTGGGACAAGGAGGACTTTGGCAACTTTGTATGAAATTGAAGCCCCGTGAAATAGAATATAATGAGCCAGTTCATAAATTTCCTCATGAAGGGATCTAAATTGTGGTTTTTGTTAATTTAAGTAGGTTTAGATTAGCAATAATACCGAAATTCTAATTGTGCAAGGTCTATTTATTGAATCGATTTATACTAATCTGAAATCTAAAATGTCTTTAGCTTACTATTAGTAAGCTACTTAACAGCGATTTGTTTAGTAAAAAATGCTGAATAGAGTTGCACGTTATCATTCCATGTGTCCGTGACATAAATTGTGTTGGTGTTCCCTCTTATGGCAATGCCTGAAGGGCCTTCAAAGATCCGGCCAGACTGACTATCCACTAGATTTGCATCTTGCGATCCCCACTTTGTTATGAACTTTCCATCAGCTGTGAACTTTTGGATGCGGCTATTGCCAATATCAGTCACGTATACATTTCCAGAAGAATCAACAGCAATGCCTGTTGGAAAACTGAACTGTCCATCAGCTGACCCTCTAGATCCCCACTTTGTTATGAACTTTCCATCAGCTGTGAACTTTTCTATTCTGTCATTGGCGAAGTCCGCTACGTACACATTTCCAAAAGAATCAACAGCAACGCCTGTTGGAAAACGGAACTGCGCTTCACTATCCTTTATGCTACATGACCAATCAGTATCGAAAATTTGACATACAGATCCCCACTTTTGAATAAATACATAGTCCACTGCGGCCATTATATCGAATGATCTAATCGTAATAAAACTTAATATTACTAGTATAAGTAATAACGTACACAATACTATTATTTTCATATTCAAACACCAA
>JARBAU010000317.1 GCA_029237525.1 Nitrososphaerales archaeon
ATAAACGAATACCAAATTCTTATCCACAGCTGCAAGGAAAGATAGAAGCGTATAACAAGATAGTGAAGAATGAGTTTCTAGCAGTGGAAGCCTTACCAAACATAGATGAAGGTAAACAGATGTATGATATGTTTGTTAAAGGATACAATGAAGCAAGAGAACATGGAGGAATCAATGGTCTTACTCCATCAGAGATGTTTCTACAAAGGTTAATTACATCAGCCATGCATACTAGGACTAAGCAGCAAAGTGTAACCCATGTGGGTAATCAAAAATGTAACCTATCTGTGTAAATACAACAATTAGTTATTCTTTTTCTCTTAATCGTTCTCCACTAATAATCATGCTAAGTATAGACTGCTTTGTTTCAAGTTCAATCAGGTTCTAACTTATCCAGTTTGTTCTCTGCTATTTCTAAAGGTATTAATAATCTATTAAACACGTCAGGATACTGATACATTAGCCTGTGTTTTTGATCAAGGTTTTCCATTATATCAGTACCATATGTAATTCGAAAATGTTATTTATGTTTATTAGGCTACAACATTAAAGCAACCAAATTATGCTAATTTAGCAGCAGTGCTATTACTGGCATTAATAACAATAACAATAACAATGATAATAATACAGCCAATATTATCAGCTAGAGTATCGTTTGACCAAATTCCGTTTTTGAATATGCAGTCATATCCTGACAATTCATATTACTCATCTTCTTCATCATCCACAATTCATTATTCCTTAAATGTTACATTTTTGCAATGTGATCTTTGGCAAGGTCATCGATCTAATTTGACTGATTGTAGAGCCTTTTCTAATGATAAGAAAAGTAGTCGTGATATGCCAATAGTTGCAAATAGATATTCTATCAATGGGTGGAGTCACCGACACATCGAAGGCCAATACTCTACTGACGGTCGCACATGCCTAGGACATTGCTATTATTATAACAACTCACAGATGCTCGCCAAATTCATTTCGGCTACTAGTAGTCAAGATAAGTACAATAATAATAATGGAACAGTGAGGGCAATACATATAATCATATATCATACTATTGTAACATATCCAGATGTCAGCTATAGTAAAAGACCAGTAGATACGACTGTAAATTTTATTTGCTCAAGAAATTCGATACTTACATGATAATGGATATAAATATGACAAGAATACTAATTATTTTTATATAAAAGGACTGTAGTTCTGAGACCAGAAGAGTCTTATAGTGTGAGAACCATAAGTAATGTACTGCTAGTTTTGTTGATTGCTAGCAGCAATCGTCGTACGCAACATACATACGGAGATACCAGACCTACGTCAGTTCATGTTGGTGGTTGCTAATAAATGAGCGAATGATTGCTGGTAATGAGTCCATACTTAGCAATCCGCAACCACTTTCTTACTTAAAGAAGATTAATGCATACGGTGGTTATTCCAAGAGATCCATCGTTGATATTATTGTAGGTCGGTCTTTGTCAGTATTTCTGCAGTGCACTTGATCATTCAGTCTATAGTAAAACGAATGGATCAATACAACCGACTATGAATAGTTGGCTGAAATAGATTTTATAATTTTGTCTAGTCTTTTATCACCGTCTAGTAGCGTTCTAACGTCATTTGTCGTAGGTTTAGGAAGCTTAACTGGTTCATTTGTTGAGCATACCAATATAAAATCTGGTTTCGTCTAGAGTTTGAAAGTTATATTTTGCCTGCTAACTTTTGATCAAGGCAAGCGTCCAATCGCTTATTCTTACTGTCTTTGATGCGGTGTGTGTTCTCCTGCCAAAGGGTCTTGCCAATTTCTAGATATGTACATGATATTAATTAAAAAGATTGTCATATTAGTTGATATAACTCAGGAAGCATAATAAGGTAAATCACAAATTAGATCAGTCAGCCGCAGACAGACGAACGAACTAATAATCATTGAAATCCAGAGGTATATGGTATTATTACTGCCACAATTATGATTTTGTGATCGGAACTCGTCATAAAATGTTAAAAAGATCTAATGATTCGTTTTGTCTTATGTAACTAAGATCTTGTTTGAAACACCTTGATCGGATCTAAATTACTGAGGGTATAAGTATAGCAGGATACGATATTCCAAATGCCTGGTAAAAATGGATAACCCAAATAGAAGTAGAAAAATCCCAATTTTAAATGGAGCTATCTTCAGGTTTACTTTGCTGACGAAAAATTTTACGATAGGAAATTCATGATAAATGCCTATCAAAGTTCATGTGCATGTGCATAGACAATATTAAAGTCGGAAAAAAGGAAGGGATTCAAAACTGAGTGAAATTCCAGCCCATTGCTATAAAAATGGAGACAAGACTCTTATTGAAACTTATTGCAAATTGCTAATGGCAAACTAAATGAAAATGTCGCACCTGTACCATCTGTATTATTCTTAGCCCATATCCTGCCACCATGAGCTTCTACAATATTTTTTGATATGAACAATCCAAGTCCAGTTCCTCTCGTTTGTGATTTTGTTGCAAACTTTGTGAAGAGATTTGGTAATATTTCTGAATCTATCCCTTTGCCCGTATCCTTCACACTAATCACAATATAATTTTTCTCATCACCATTACCATCTTGTTCTTTCTTCTTTTCTAAGCTAATTGATACCATTCCCTTTTGAGCGAATTTAATAGCATTGGTTATTAGGTTATTGATAACTTGAATTATTCTTCCCTTGTCTGCTTGAACAAGAATATTTTGAGGATGACTGTATTCTAATCTAATTGGTGTTGCTGCTGTGGTATTGATTTCTTTAGAGTACATCTCTGGACTTGTCGATGATGATATATCATTTATCACATTTGTTATTACGTCATTCATATTGAATTGCACCTTATTAAGAGATAATGAATGGCCTTCAATTCTTGTAACATCCAATATGTCTTCAGTAAGTTGTTGTAGTCTCTTTGAATTCCTAATTGTTACATCCAGTAACTCGCGTTGTTTTGCATCTTTTGTGTTAGCCCTAATAACTTGAGTTAGGCCAAGTATAGGCTGGATAGGCGTACGCAATTCATATGCCGCAATATTAATAAACTCTTCTTGCATTTTGTCATGTCTTTTTAACTGTTCATAAGCTAATTCAAGTTGTTTTTTTGATTCCTTGAGTTGATCATATAACTCTGTTTGTTTCCACAAATTTTCAAATATAGCAATATAAGATGTGACTCCAGCTTTACTATCAGAATAAGTTGATAATCCTATCGCCTCGATAAAAGTTGCCTTTGAATCGTCCCTTATCTCCATAACCAATGAAGCCTTTCTATCAATGACCAATATTGTGGCTTTAGTATCTGACATCTGTACAATATATCTTACATCTATCGGATTACTAGGATAACAATATTGTTTTAGCTGCTGAATTTTTTGCTCGATTACACTGTTGGCAGGTATCATTATCCTAACCTTTACATTTCTTTCTTTGGCTGCGTCTATTGCTAATTGTATCGCTCCTATCCTTTCTTGACGAATAAATGCATTGATGCTAGGAAATATCCATAATATCTCTTCTGTTGCGTCCTTAACAATGTCTAAATATAACTTCTGTGCTCTTGCGGAACTTGGAATAACTTCAATATCAGACAAATGTACTCCTGCCTCAATATCTTTTATTCTGTCTAGAGCATCAATTCCATTCTTCCACAGATCTTCAAAAATAAGACTATAATGTTTAATGTAGGCTGGCTCATTACTAGTTAAAAGACTGTTCATAAAGTTACCATTCTCCATTTTATCTATAGTAGCATAAAAATATCTGTCATCAACAGCAAAATTCATAAATGTCAAGTTTTTGAGATGTCTTATTTGTATATACCTGCGTTCAAAAATATCTTTACTAACTGTATACTGTACTTGTCTATAAAGGTAATCCAGCGTATGCCTTTATTTTCACTTTCACTTTCACATTCTACTGCTATTCTTTTCTTGTTAGCTACTATACTTTTGTAATCTTCAAAGAAATTATTGTAGACTAATTGCATTCCGCCGATCGAAGAAACTACTGACCTTTCTGTTGACTTTTGAATAACAGATTTCATATGGTGGAAGATTTCTTCTTTGTTTTCTAATACTTTAGTTTCATAACGAATTATCCCTTCTTCTAGTTCCCTAATCTTTTGCTCAGCAGGTATCGATCTAGTCCAAAAACTATCAAATACAAATTGTCGTTGATGTTCTACAATTTCCTTTACGTTACTATAGATAAGCTTTGATGCTGGCTTTCCTTCTTCATGCAGGCTCGTGGGAATAATATACTCTGTCTCGCTTATGTAAAAGTTTCCCTTAATTCCATCTAAATGGCGAAGCTCGTTGACCATTTTTATTAACTCTTTACAATAGGCAATGTTATCCTCTGTGATTTCAGTAACATATCTTAATTTAACACCCCTGTTCTTAGCTGAAAGAAATGCATTTCTTAACTGATCAAATTTGATAACTAATGATGGCCTAGTGTAATCTACACATGCATCAATTCTATTCTTTGCTTTAGAAGCAAATTGTAATAAAGTGTTTACTACATTTTGCTCTCCACACAATACCTCAGTCCTTCCACCCAATGCTTTTGATGACGCCGAGTTGATCAAAGTGCCATCTAACCTACTAATAAATTTGTAAGTATAAAACATTAACTGAGATGTTCCTTAACTTTAATGTCGGCATTTAGTGTCACCGATATTTCTAATATGACCATTCAAGAGTTCAAGGCACAAAAATCATAATTTTATGCACCCTATTAGAATTGACTTTCCCCAGTACCTTTTGTTTTTATTAGCTCCTGTTTACTATATTCTCTCTTCTCATTATTACCTTCAATTTTTTCTATTGTTTGAATATGGACTAGCAGATAGAATTCAACTATATATATGACGTTTATTCATTAAGCAAATTCCCTATTAAAGATGAGAGATTATTCTTTTGTTTGAAAATAATATCTGAAATGTTGATATTTGAGGTGTCTGTACTACACAGAATTACTATACCTCTTTCCTTTGTAGGATTAAAAACCATAAAAGCATTGTAACCATCCGGAGTTGACCCGCTATGCCATACAATTTCCTGACCAAACTTGGTAGCTATCATCCAACCTAAGCCAACATAAAATCCAAGTCTATCTGTATTAAAATTATCTGTATGAAATGAAGCAGGTTCATTATTAGGTAATAGGTGGTTGGTACTATGTCTTATTAAATGAGCTTCTTGCATTGCATCATCTAATTTTGTTTGTTTTAATTAGTCCCATATTAGCTGATAAAAATTTTAGCATATCACTGACAGTGGAATGAAGTCCAGGACCAGGTGCGATAGGATTTGAGGCATTCCACGTGGGTAGTTCTTGGCCGCCATTGAAGTGCCCAATTGCTAATCTAGATTTCTGCGTATCTGAAATACCAATGTTCGTGCTATTCATATCCAACACGTCTAGAATTTTTTTGGACAAAAGTTCATCGTAAGATGACATATTAGATTTCAATGTTAGAATATGACCAAGTAATCCCATACCAAAATTTGAATATTCAAATTTTGAACCTGGTTCTCTTGATAGAGTAGTATTTGATAAAGCTTGATAGAAATTATCGAATGTATAGTTTTTGGTACAGTTCATCAGATTTGTTCGGTATTGGATTGAATGCTGAAATGCTGTTGTTGAAGGATCAAAAGAGGGACAATAGTTAGACGGCAAATTGGGTAATCCTGAAGTATGTGTAGCTAAATCTTCAATGGTAATCTTGTGTCCCTTATATTGAGGTACTTTATAAGATGGAAGATACCTTTCAATAGGATCATCTAATTTAATGAGACCTTGGTTTACCATATCTGCCAAAAGAGTTGTAGTAAATACTTTGGTAATGGAACCAATGGCAAAAATAGTATTTTGATCTACTGTGGTGATATTTGTATTAGATATTTTACCATGACCATAGAACTGAGTTCCATTCGGATCAATAAAACCTATAGCAATTGCAGAATTAGTTTTATTTTTATCTACAAGAGCATTTATCAATCCTCTTATCTGATCTGTTATTTTAAATGTCGATGATGATGAGTTATTTTCTTCTTCCTGTGCTGAGATAAGGACAGAAGATGTTGTATGTTGAATAGATAAATTAGTTGTAGGAAGTGCAGAAGATGCCAATACTGTGGTTATTGTGGGACTCGCTATAATTATAATACATAATATAATTATTACAAATGTTGAAGTTAGTCTTTCTTGCCAGCAGTCGTATATACACATATTTTAATACCCTAAAAAACAAGTGTATAAATAGGTTTTACCTTAAAGGGGTATTGATGTAAATAACACTGTAATGATCCTATCCCAAAATAAGTTAGGTATGCAGTTAGATGAATCACCTCCACAATTCTAATACCAATACAAGTGGAAGATGCTAACAGTACATCTTAGTTTTATAGATAAAACATACATTGCTTATATCCTCTAAAACTCTTTCGGCTAGATGGTTCTTAGTGCATGTGGACCTATTTGGTTAAAGTATAAATAATATAGTATAAAGTCAATACAGACATCAAAATTGAAAATCAAAAATCAAACAATTTTGTCTTTAATAATAGTATTAGTATACTTTAGTATGTTACTAAACAATAATGTTCTTCTCACATTACACGCATCTGGCAACATAGGACGAAATATCATTATCAACTTCTCCTCTACTTCTTTTCAATCAAAAGTTGCTATGATAAACAAGATACCATTCCAAAAAGTTGCAGTAGGTGATATAAATATAGCATGTATACAACTTGGTAAAAATAATACCAAGTCACTCATTTTGATCACAGGGCTTGGCGTCACTATGGATATGTGAAAGTCATCTTTTGTTATATCAGCTAATCTCGTCAAACCGTTCTGTAACTATCTTTGATAACAGAGGGGTAGAAAATACGACTGTCGGAATAAACCAATTTTCAATCAGCCAGTTCGCAAAGGATACAGCTGGTTTGCTTGACACTTTAGAAATATCCAAGGCCGATGTTTTAGGTTGGTCTCTGGGTTCCTATATTGCTCAGGAATTGACATTGGCAAACCCAGACAAGGTTAACAATCTTATTTTATATGCCTCTGGCTGTGGGGGCCAAAATGCTACACCTACAAGTCCTAAAATTACACAGATGATTAGCAAAGCTTCGATATCCTATCAATAGAAAGTACAGAAAGATGTGCCTTTCTTATTTCCAACTAAATGGCTCAAAGCACATCCAGATTACCTGAATTACTTTCCAATGCATAAAGAATCAGTATCTGCACAAACACTCCAACATCAATTAGAAGCAGTTGCAAATTGGATAGGCAGTTGTATCGCTATATCAAATATTACTTTGCCCAATCTAGTTATAGTTAGAACAGATGATGCTCCGCTGCTAGATTCATTGATGCTAGCAAGAAAAATCCCTGGTTCATGGGTAGTCCAGATAAGAGACGCAGGACACGGTCTAATGTATCAGTATCCTAGTGAGTTTAACAGAGCAATACTTACCTTCTTGGAAGATAATCATGAACATAAATAGCTTAAGATAGTAATATCTGTTACAGACGTTTTTAATATATATGACGATAGCGGCTCTGTAGAAACCATCTTTTGAATTGCGTTAGAGCTTTGTATTAGCATAATCTAGTATGGATGTTGAAAGAATCAAGATATGTTAGATTAGCAAATACTATGTACTGTGTTTTGAGAAATTCAAGGACACCTTTGTTTCTTCACAGAAAGAGCAATCATGTCTTTACGATGTGGCAGCATTTGATATTACTCGCAATAAGACATTACGAAGGTAAGAGTTATAGGATGTTTACAGAATGGCTAGTTGAAGCCTATTACCTTAGATTATTTTTAGGATTGTCACGTATTCCTCATTTTACAACATTGCAAAAGTTTACAGATAGAATTAGCAATTCACTGCTTAAAGATAATTCCTCATTCATTATAATAAGCGGTACAAAGCACATCTTTGCAGGAATAGATTCGACTGGATTTAAGATAACTCATCTTCACAATATTATACCGAAAGAACAGGATTAAGA
>JARBAU010000318.1 GCA_029237525.1 Nitrososphaerales archaeon
ATCTTATTTAATAGCGCATGAATAGTGCTTGCATAGTGCTCAGCGTCAATCGGGCTTTTATCTACCACATATCTTAAATCTGCGCCTGCACAAAATGATCTTTCTCCTGCACCAGTAATTATCACCACCTTGGTACTGCTGTCCGAAGCGATGGTGTCGAATGCGCTTGAGAGCTCTGCAACAACATCTATATTGATGGCATTTAACACCTCATGCCGATTTATAGTAAGGATTGCAATATTTTCATTGTCTCCTAATTTTTCCAATTGAATATGTTTTATAGACGACAAAGTAGGTAGATCTAAAGTTAATGTAATATTTAACCGATTGATATATTCAGAGTACCCTATGAATATCTAATTTATCGACAAAGTATGACGTTTCTAAAAGAAGTGATCTAGCAAATCCTAATTACCAAGGTAAAAAACTTTTGAGCAAAACTGTCCGAACGTTCTTGGATCTGAGCTACTTCTAATATCAAACATGGATTTTCATCACTTTAAGTTATATGTATTATTAGAAATAATCACCATTATGATTGGATTGTTCAGCATTAATATCATTTTTTAGCCTGGATTCCGAATACTCTTTAAAGCCTGAGGGTTAAACTGCGACATTGAATGTGTTTGTCGATAAACTCTCCCTCTTATCAGAACTTCCAAAATAGCTTTTCTTTTTTCTCTTTTCATAGAGGGAATAAGTGATACTGTTCTTGTCGTACTCCCTTAAACGACCCTTTAAATATCATGAGATTGTCAAATAAATCCATCTTAAAATTAAGATTATGATTTCGCATAACCGTACATTTTTACAATAAATTCCAAAAAAAGGAAAATCTTTTATGGATGGTGAGAATATAGTATCCCGGGTGGAAATAAAGGAAACTAATCTAGAGTACCTTGTTTACTCAGGGCACATTTCTTATAGATGGTCAAGAATTTATGATCAATTTAGAAACAACGCTCTTTCGTACAATTAGTGACAAGAAAATCACAGTAGTCCTTCTAGTCAGTGTTGTGTTTATGATAGTTGACTCCATGATAAATACCGTTTCGGACTTTCTAACTACTCAAATCACATCCGCTTGGGGTATTGCATGTTTCGTTGTAATGGGTGTTATTTTAGCTGTATCTCAACAATTACTAATTAGATTCGTATGGTGGAAAACAAAGGATATACGATCAAAATCCCTTCTTATCAATACTTTCCTACAGGTCGTGATAGCATGTCAATATGCCCTTTTGGCCATTTTGATAATACTCCTTTACCAGATATTGTTTACTACCCAATATAGTACTGCGCTATTAATTTGGTCAACCGTAATATCTTTTTCATTAACGATCAGTATTCTTGCTGTCTTGGCCAGACAGTTCTTCTTGTGGTATAGATCCTCTAAAAAGAACTCATTTATTATTCTCAGCTATACTTTGGCATTCGTCATCATGTCAGTGACTTTCTCCCTTGCGTTGATACTTGATGTATACAATTTTTCGAGTAAGCAAGCAATAGTAACGCCAACTACTGAAGTTAGTTTTCCCAGTTATGAGAATGCTGGTTGGCTTCTAGTTTTCGTTCACATTATTTATAATTATTCTGATTTATTCTCATTTATTCTAATATGGGCTGCAACATCCTTGCTTCTTCTTCACTATCGCAAAAGATTAGGGTTAGTAAAGTTTTGGATTATAATAATACTCCCCCTAATTTACTACTTGGGTACGTTCGTAGAAGTTGCAGGTATTTACGAGCCAAAGTCTGATTTAGAGCAATATTACTACTATTTGTATATCTCTCTTAATTCAACCGCAGGCGGGCTAATGTTTGGCATAGCATTTATGGCAATAGGTAAAAGAATTGACAATCTGAATATAAGAGGATATATGACTCTCGCATCTTACGGATTTATTCTTCTATATATATCAAGCCAGATAGAACTTGTTCCTTCTTCATATCCACCATTTGGTATCGCGACTCTATTTTTTACCGGACTGGCATCATTTTTCTTATTGACTGGGTTATACAGTACTGCAATAGCACTGTCTAAACATGCTGAATTAAGAAGAACTATTAGGCGTTCGTTAGAAGATGAGCACTCTAGATTTATAGACAGCATCGGGATGTCCGAGGTACAGCGAGATATAAACAAAAGAATCGAACCTATAATTCAACAGTATTCAGAACAAATAGATAAACAAAGCGCAATAGATTTAACAATTTCAGAGGAAGAAGTAAGACAGTATATTAAAGAGATCTTACATGAGGTCAAAAAGTAATAAACAGTATTTCCGACCAGAAACGAATATTATAGCAATTTTCTGATATATCTTAATATTTATTTAGTATTATTTATTATTTTACCTAGATTTTATAAATGTTGTATACATCATTGTCGAGTAATCCTATCTGATGTTAACAACTCTAAATTCAATATGAGTAATCATATTTGTTACTGACGAAGGTAAAAGAGATTAGGGTATTTTTATTAAGTTAATGTCAATAAAATTCCTAAGTATAGGAACAACAGGAACTGGGGGACTTCGATCGTATCTAGCAGGGCATACCGATGAGATATCTGGACTAAAGAACGTCTTATGTTCATACATAAGGGGCCATAGCAATGAGATAGCTATAATTGGGATTATGTCGGCAATTATGGTTGGTGTAGCCGCTGTGGCCTCAGGCGATGTCATGGAGGCGTTGGCAAGAGGCGGTCGGAGGTAAGATATACTGAAAAATTAGAATCAAACTAATTGAAGTTGATTTATCATTTTTAAATCTAAATATACTCTTTTTTCCTTGCCACAAATAGCTACAAGTCAATATAGAACCAATTTCACTTTTTGAGATATGGTTTCATTCTTCTCTCTTTATCGAATCAGCATAATTGTTGCAACGTCTTGAATTTGAGACATTATAATAGTCCCTCTTCAAAGAGAATGCATTTTATTATAGTATCTGTGACACTCTAATGAAACAATCAGCTCTCAACGGCTAAGACTAGGAAGAAAAACTTAGTATGGGTTTACGATATCATAAATATCGGAATGTATTTGGCAACAGTTAATTGACATTCGATTCCTTATGTTTAGCAAATTGGGTCCTGTAATCTGCCTAATAGATTGTAACGGTAGCCTAAATCGTCAAAATAACGATACTTCAAGATTTTCATTTACATGTCACTAATTCTTAAAGATTTTAGTTAGTATGCTGAACGACAGAATATATTACTAAATCCTAAAATTTATCTGGCCTTGAGCAGCATTTTCAGATCTCCGTACACTCTTGTGGTTTGTGAAAAACCTGATGCTACGCGGAGAATTGCTCAAGCGTTGGCTACATTACGATTAGAAAGTGTACGTGAAATGACGTTCGAACACTCGGATAAAATAGAAAGATTAGCGAAGGCACCGACGCCAGTTTTTTGGGCAACCACCAAAAATCAGGAGCATTATATTATTTGTTCTGCATTGGGTCATTTGTATAGCTTAATCGATCCTAAAGGAAAGCGAACTGAGTATCCTGTAATTGATGTGGTATGGAGACCAATTTCGATAAAGAAAACAATTGGAGCAGGTACAAAAAGATATCCCTCCAAACAAGAATTAATTATTAAATCTATTGCACTTTTGTCGAAGAAGGCTACGCGGTTCGTTCATGCTTGCGACTATGACCAGGAAGGCGAAGTGATTGGCTACAATATATTGCGATATGCGTGTGGAGATAAATATGATTCATCATTACGAGCGAAGTTTTCTACCCTTACTGACGACGAAATAAGAAATTCTTTCGAAAATCTATTAAAACCAAGCAGAGGGTTAGCTGACGCTGGAGTATCTAGACATCTCATTGATTTTATATACGGTGTTAATCTCTCTAGAGCACTCACACAAGCCTATAAAATTAGTAACGATGGCAAAAAGTACTATAACTTAACTATCGGTAGAGTGCAGGGACCAACGCTAGCCTTTGTCGTTGATAGAGAGATTGATATAAGAAAATATATTCCAGTCCCTTACTGGACAATATCTGCAGAATTTCTTGAAAAAACTGGAAACAAAATTAATGCTAACTGTATCGAGAATAAAATAAATACGCTAGCCAAAGCTAGATCAATAGTTGAAGTATGTACCAATCAAGATGGCAAGATAACTGACATAAAAGATCGTACCGTTACAATCAACTCGCCACATCCGTTTAACCTTGGGGATCTTCAGAATGATGCTTACAGATTTTTCAAATTTTCTCCAAGTTATACACTGTCAATCGCAGAAAAATTGTATATTAACGCATTGATATCTTATCCTCGAACGTCAAGTCAAAAACTTCCTCCATCAATAAATTACAGGAAGATTATTACTGGAGTTTCCAATATAAGGTCGTCTTTGGGTGGATCTAAAAGTGTCAATGGCAAAAGCGACATTGAATATTCAGCTGGTAGCCCCTACGGAAGACTTGCGGCTAAGCTGCTCTCACAAAGATATCTATCGCCCAATCAAGGAAGCAAAACTGATCCAGCTCATCCTGCAATTTATCCCACTGGTGAGCAACCTAAGCGCAAACTTGAATCTGTTGAATTCAAACTTCTGGATCTTATAATTAGAAGATTCCTGGCAACATTCGGCGACCCTGCGAAAGCAGCTCGAACAACTCTTACTATCTCGGTCAAGAACAACCACTTGTTTGTTGCAGAAGATCAGAAACTGGTATATGAAGGATGGATGTATTTTTATGGACCATATTCTGGTAAGTTCCGAAATTCAACGAATCGTGATCTATTCCAAAAATTGCAAGTGGGGAATTTACTGAAAAATAATGGAGTATCTATGCTCGAAAATTTCAGCCAACCTCAAATTCGATTCAATCAGGCTAGCTTGCTTGAAAAGATGGAACAAGAGAAAATTGGAACAAAAGCCACTAGATCAGAGATTATCACCACTCTATTTAAGCGAAACTACATCAGCAACACTAAATCCAAAAGCAGAACTAATCAAACAGTAGGTGAAACTAGCCGCCGATTCAATACAGGAATCGAAGCCACAGATCTAGGTTTTGAACTAGTTCAGTCTATGCGTAAACATAGTCCTGAAATAGTATCTGTACAGCTTACACGATCCGTTGAAGAACAACTAGAACAAGTCGAATCTGGTAAAGTTACAAGTGAGTATGTAACAACGGTAGCATCTAATAATCTTAAACGGGCAATTGAATCTTTCAAAGGAAACGAGTTGGAAATCGGGTCAGAGCTAAGTGGTGCCATATCCACTTCGAATAAGAAAATTGAAGGCTCAATAGAACTAGGTAAATGTCCTGTTTGTAACACTGGAACGCTTAAAGTTATTAGATCTAATATTTCAAAGAAGCGATTTGTAGGATGTACTAACTACGCTTCGGGCACATGCAAAGCGACTGCTCCATTGCCACAGAAAGGTCCAGTAAAATATGGGGGCAAAAATTGCCTTCAATGCAGCTGGCCACTAGTTACTACACAATTTGTGAAGTATGGCAGGCATAGCTGGACATTCTGCGTAAATTCGCAATGTCCCACAAAAAAGAAGAAATCGTAAGCTCCACTATTTAGCTAAAGCGCATTATGGAGAAACAACAAGGATTGCAGGATTAGACAAGTGAGTTTGAAATTTGTTCTCTATTAGATATCGATATCAAGATCTAATATTGGACTAAAGCCATCTTGGTTCAGTGGGGTTGTAAATATCTATTGATTGCTTACACATAGTGGTGTGGATCCCAAAGAATTGTTACTGCTTCTACAGATTAATAATTATATCAGCCTTATGCGTACTTAATTCTAGAAAGAAAGAACAACAACTACGCAAGCATGTTTGTCTACCTACTTGTGTTTGGTTTGCTTCCGCAGAGGTATTGCAGATTCAATCAAGGATGTCATGTCCTGCTCCCAACACACCTACAAGAACTCTTATTAGGAATGTTCGTCCCATTTGCTCTATGTACAACGAAAACACATCTGAAAATACTGTTACTAGGAATTGTGTGACCGATTCGCCAAATGCTGGAATTTGTTTTATCGTACCTGCACATTACTTTGAACACAAAATCAAAGAGGGAAGTGCTGAACAGAGAGATAGAGCAATATACACACTTAAAATCAGTCAGCTTATACGTGGTCAACGAATGGCTCTATCTGGAGTACAAACTCTAGGTTTATCAGCGCACGCTAAAGTTCGCCGAGAAGTCTATGATATGCAAAATTCACAGACTCAAACAGAGCTACCAGGAAAGTCCGTACGTCAGGAAGGTAGTAAAGACACAGGGGATCAGGATGCAGATAACGTATTCAATAACTCAGGAACGGTTTACAAATTTTACAACGAAGTATTTAAGCGAAATTCATTAAATAATCGTGGAATGACGTTGGTATCTTCAGTTCACTTTGCTAGAGATTACGATAATGCGTACTGGAATGGCCGCCAAATGGTGTATGGGGATGGGGATGATATAGATTTTAAGAAACATAAACTGGCTGGACTACTTGACGTTACAGGACATGAAATGACACATGGGGTAACTAATTTCACATCCAATCTCGACTATGTAGGTGAATCAGGAGGACTCAATGAGTCAATGTCTGACTGTTTTGGCGTGATGATAGCTCAGTGGGCAGCTAACCAGACAGTTGATGCTGCAAGTTGGTTGATAGGGGAGGGACTTATGATGGAAGGTGAGGCACTTCGGTCTATGAAGGATCCAGGAAAGGCATATCCCGGAGATGACCAGATCAAAAATTACAAAGATTATAGGGATGATATGGATGTTCACACATCTTCTGGCATAGGCAATTATGCATTTTATCTCGCATGCAAGAATGTGGGAGGTCATTCTTGGGAAAAGATCGGTAAAGTATGGTACATTACTAATACGGCTAGGCTAAAACACGGTTCTGGATTTCAAGATGCGGCAAATCACACATTTGATGTTGCAGGTTCTCTTTTTGGCGAAGGAGGTACAGAACAAAAGGCTGTAAGTGATGCATGGAAAAAGACTGGTTTAGAAGCAAAAAAACCTGACTTGTTAGCAAATGTTGGTCCTAGAGTAGTAAGGAGATGATTGTGTAATCAAATGAATTCAAATACAAAAGATTATTTCCTTAAACGGCCTATACACAAATATATTTGAAAATTTTTTTTGAACAAAGTGGAGGAATTGCGGGTCTATCCAGGAAAATCACTATAGATACCAATTCCTTACCTCCTTCCGAAGTTCAAGAGATCGAATCCATGGTCAACAGCTCAAACTTCTACGAGTTACCATCCACTATCACCCAGCCTAAGAGTAATGGCGCAGCTGACTATTTCAAATATAAAATTACTTTGGAGTCAGATAATGGTAGTAATAAACATAAGGTTCAAACTTCAGATATCACAATGCCATCTCAGTTAACTCCTTTTATTGCGTATTTGAGACGAAAAGCTAAAGAGCACAATCGGTTGTCAAAGTAATATAGTGCATTTCATGATTCTAATTAGTACTGGTAATACTAACTTGATGTCATTGAGATTTCCAATTCTTTTGCATTTCTTTTTTTTTAAATCTCCGCTTTGTGTATCTATATATTCCAATTCCCATCAAATTTGATCATTACTTATACAAAGGGTTTTGTTCCATTCAGGGATTGGAAGCTGCTCTTTCAATTTCCTTTCTAACTTCTAAAAGTCCAGTTGGAACACCAGAGGACGCATCGGTCCATGAACCTCTATATTTACTACCATTCAGTAAGATAGTTATTGTATAATTAAAGTAGTCCGCAGATCCGGGGGTTGGTCTGTAAGTATTAAAAACATGAATATTTTTCATAATCGTTTGTTGCAGATCATTTGCAGCCGAATTAGAGAGCTGTTTTGTAGTCACTGATTTGTTGTTTATCTTAACAACTAATCCATCGTTAGAGCTGTAGCAGATTGCATCATGTGTGGATCGAAGACCGCCAGACTTACTATAGTTGAAAGCAAAACTGTCAAATCCAGAATTAGATGTACTAGAATTATTTGCAATCACAGGACTAATACCCTCATTACAACTCATGGTGGTTGAGGCATAGGAGTCATGCCTTGGTGCAATATTGAATACAGCAGTAGAGAACAACAGTATCACCAGCACGCATTGCAACGATAAGTAATTATTAGATTTAGAGATAGACATGAATCACGTTGAGATCAATAACAATCCAATATAAAAAAAATTTCACGTATCGATACACAAGACTTGAATTAGCTGTATAGTTTCCCACAAACAAAATGTTTAGCTAGAATATCGAGATGAACCCATAGAATTCCTTAAGTATTTCTCGTGATACTAAGTCGGGTGTTAATGAGAATCTATTCTAGGATGGAAACTTTGACTCTTGTAGTAGCTCTTGTAGTAGGATTGGTAGTAGTAGAACATATTACGACATCAGATATCAAAGTGGCAAAAGCAGCAACAGTTACTCCCACCTCCTATAACGATGGTTTAGTTATGGGGAAAAATGATTGCAGGACTGGACATTCATATAATACAAGTGGTCATATACCGGTTTGGATAAGCGGATACAATGATGGATGGAAAGCTGCCGGATGCGTGACACACACAGAGACAGCTACTTCATATAACGATGGTTTAGTTGTGGGGAAAAATGATTGCAGGACTGGACATTCATATAATACAAGTGGTCATACACCGGTTTGGATAAGCGGATACAATGATGGATGGAAATCAGCTGGCTGCCGCATGTAACTCGGTTATCCCTGCGCTTTTATTTATTTTCTGATCAAGTAATGTCCTGTAAATATTAGCTCGCTAAGATCTCTGAGACGACCTTAGGTAAATATGCGTTGATCTTTGTCGACCATGCGTTAGCCTATTGAAATTTGATATATTACTTATTGAGTTTTAGTACAGGCTCAAATCATTACCATTTATGTAAAATTGAAATATTTCTGATATTCAAACTTGAATTACAGACATTAGTACACCGATTCCCAATCAGAATAGAGAACCAAAGTTAAAAGAACTTGAAACAATATTTACCACAACAGCCTTAAATCTGACCCGTATCTCCTTGAATTATGAATATCTTTCCTCCTCCTCAACAAAAACTCGATCCTTTCAAATTTTATGCAAAGATGAGAACCTCAAATCCCGTAGCATATGACGAGAAAAACAACGTGTGGGGTGTTTTTAGATATTATGACGTTCAGTCGATATTGGGCGATTACACACACTTTTCTTCAGAACCCGTTTTCCCTCAGCAAGCCAAACAGTCGAACAAGCCAAGTAGGCCTATGGCATTTTCTCGCCCTAGCTTGCTCAAATCTGATCCTCCGTATCATAGAGTCTTGCGAGGAGTGATTGCCTCAGGGTTCACGCCTATGGCAATTGCACAATTGGAACCCAGGGTAGAAGATGTAGCAAATTATTTGGTAGATAGGGTGATTAAGAATGGCCAGATGGATCTCATAAGAGATATGGCATATCCCTTACCAGTAACAGTAATCGCAGAACTCCTAGGTGTTCCAGTTGAGGATCGTAATATTTTTCAAGTCTGGGCTGACAAGTTAGTTTCATCAGCTGGAGGAGATCTAAATGAGCAACCAGAATCTACAAAGAGCTTGGTCACCATTCAATCTGAAATGGATGAATATTTTGGACCTATAATTGATAAGAGGTCTAAAGATCCGCAGAATGATCTTATTAGCAATTTGATAAAAGCTGAAGCAGACGGAACTCACCTAACCAAAGAAGAAATACTTGCTTTTTGTACCTTATTACTTCTCGCAGGCCATGTGACCACTGTCAACTTGATAGGAAATGCAGTGCTTTCTCTTTTGCAATATCAGGAACAGTTCAAAATTTTAAAAGCTGATTCATCGTACTCGTTGATCCCGTATGTAGTAGAAGAAACCCTGCGCTTTCGTTCTCCAGTTCAGGCCGTATTTCGAATCACAAAGAATGGAGCTAAGGTTGCAGACCAACCAATTGAGCCGGGCCAGGGCGTTATCATATGGCTTGGATCTGCAAACCATGATGAAAAAGTTTTTCCTAATCCTGACAAATTTGATGTAACCAGAAGTCCACATGGTCATTCCCACGTCGGGTTTGGCCACGGAATCCATTTCTGTCTAGGTGCACCCCTCGCAAGACTTGAGGGTAAGATAGCCCTACAAGTAATTCTTAAACGTTTAAGCGATCTTCGATTCGATTACGAAGAGGGTAGTGGACTAATAGAAGGTCTACCGCAAAACATTAAACCATTGCATAGCATATTTTTCCACGGAGTATCATCCTTGCCTCTAAAATTTGGCTAAGATGTTCTGCCAGAAGGTAAAGAAGTAGTTAGAGTATTACTAGTACTATGAATTTTTAAATACTTGTTATCGGCTCCCCAAAATGGGACCACTTGTAGCTCTTCTTTGCATTATTAATCATTTTTAGGTATTAGAGTCCGTCTACAAATCTCCAGTCGCTAGTCTGCTATTCGATTTCTAATATCATTGATAAATAGTCATGTGAATAGCTAGACATAATATAAATTCTATCTCGTAGATCTTGTCGTCGAATTATGAATAGGTTATTTTGTGATCTAAAACCTATAACACGCAGAATCTTAAATATCAATAATTCAGAATTCTAGATTTGAGCTACTTTTGCTTACTAGCAGTATAACGTTACCATTCATACATTATTTGCAAAAGGATTGAAATGCTGAACGTAATTGATTGTGTTAGATCTACTTTAAATATTGTATAGCAATGTTAAAATGAAAGATGATATAATATTAGATATGGCAACAGCATGTTTTGCTAGCCTAGGAATTTTAGCTGGTGGATTGGCCCTTATATATGGTCTAGGATGGTATAAAGACAGAAAGACAAAAAGACGAATAGATAGAAATGGAAAAGAAGTAGACCAGCTGCCTTAACAAACTGCAACAACAGCCAGTTAACTATATAGCAATTCAGTCGTCATCAATAGGTAAGTCAAGTAATGAGAGCGCGGATTATGCACACTAAATAATGGTAGAACATTAATTTCAAATCACATCCATTGATTTATAGGTTCTAGATATTTCATAATAGATCCTGATCTTTTATATGAAAATTACATCAATTGTAACAGACAAAGGATTTATTCAGGATTACTTATAGATAATACAGGTAAGATACGAGTAATGTCTGGTTCAAATTATGATCTAAATGAAAGCCCTAACCACTTCATGGTACTTGACGCC
>JARBAU010000319.1 GCA_029237525.1 Nitrososphaerales archaeon
AGTTACTCCATCTGAGACCACCATGACGTGATCAGTCCGCTCCATAATTTGTCTTGCTAGCTTTATGGGGTTCTTAATACCCGTGACCATTCCTACAGATCCTGCTGATATGTCTCTTCCATCCATAATTGAGCATCCATTTCTATTGTCTTATCCATTGTAAGGTAAGAACCAACTCCAGCATCGAAAACTCCACTATCTTCCATGCTTGCCACAGCTCCTTCTACTGAATCGATTGATTCATTACTACTCCTCTTTAGTAAATCGAAACCATAAGACACTGCAGACTTAAGAGATCTTGTAATTTCATTTGTTCTTTTTATTTTTTTAACACTTGCTCCACCATGTATCAGTATACCAAAATCAAAACTCTTGCGATCTGACGTCAATATTCAGACTCTATTCAATTATCCTTTTTATAATTAGCTAATTGAGATGACCATTCTCTTAAGAATCAATCAATCAATCAATCTCAATTACCGAAGATCGACTCATTCTGGCATACTTGTATGATTACTGACTGATAGTTAGTGTTCTCGGAAGATTATTGTATTATTGTATTAGGCATGAATATACGTTAGTTTTCTCTTTAATGAGATCATATCATTAACAATTCTTCTACGAATGCCTAGTTATCTTGTTAGAATCTGTCATGTATTTTGAGTGCTCAACAGGAAGTCTTTTCCCAAATATGGAATATTGCCTCATGCTTAAAGTATTGTAGAACTATGCTTACTTTAGGATGCAGTTAATTTGTACAAGGCTCGAGGGTCGTGCTAGATGTATTTTTTGGAAGTACAACATTTAGTTAGATCTTTCGCCTAGTTGATTCCAACCACTTAGGTCAATTTCAACAAATATTGATTCATTTTTCTTGGCGGCAGCAATCCATCTTTTTAATTCCAGTTCCCAATCCACCTCGTTTTCGTCACTAATCTTTTGATCATAAGCATCTACAAACCTTGTATACAATTCATCAACTTTTGTGATTGTCATAAAATTCTCATCTTTTTCTAATCCAATAGCAAACTCATTTTTATTTTGATTGGTGTATACACAAATTAATGGTTTTGGAATATAAAAAAGGTTTCCACGATCTGATTTCCTTTTCTTACCCATTATTAATTATGATTGTTTCACTTCTTGGTATGTAGAGAAGATTAAATAATATCATCAATTCATTACAAGTCAATATATCTGTATAACTACTGACAAATAGATAAACTATGCAGCAAAAATGTTACTTCAATTGAATCTAGTATCAATAATCATTCATTCTGATGTTCCCAATAAATGAGTAAGATAATACTATACATAATTGCTAAAAGTAATAACTAGTTTGCCTAATATTTGTCGGACAGATAATGTTTTCGCCAATAAATCAACTTTCTAATACAAAAGTGATAATGAAAACTAATACAATCACAACGAGAAAAATTATACTATCTTTACTTTCCTTGTCAATACTAATAGCATCTGTAGCACTGCCAATGAACACGTCCAACCATACAGCAATACCGCATGCTTATGCTCAACCAACCAATTCTGCTATGTTGAGTGCCTCAGTAGCTAATGATAGTAATCTAGTTAATGTAGCAGCATCGAAGATTACCATGACTAATACTTCAACTTCTAGCGCTAGCAATGCTACTGAGGGATTGCAGATCAGAAGTGATGTCAATTACTTTGATAGTAGTTCTGGTTACCTTGCATATCCATCAACTACTACTGGCAAAGAACTTCCAGGTGTAGTAATGATTCATGAAAACAGGGGACTAAATGACTACATCAAGAGTATGGCAAATACACTAGCAAGGGAGGGTTATGTTGTATTAGCAGTTGACTTATTTAAAGGACAGACTGCCCAAACAGGTCAACAAGCCCAGCAATTAGCCAGTCTCGCAAGAAGTAATCCTACTACGACAGTCTCTAACTTACTAGCAGCAGTAAATTTTCTAAGTTCCTTACCTTTTGTGAATAATTCTAAAATAGCCTCTATTGGTTGGTGTTTTGGTGGAGGACAATCTCTACAATTAGCATTGCATAGTGAACAACATCCACTAGTTGCAACTATACTCTATTATGGGACTCCTCTAGTAACAGAAAAACAACAACTCTCAAAGATAAAATGGCCTGTGCTTGGAATATTTGGAGACAAAGACCAAGGTATTCCATTATCTAATATACAACAATTCAAGGCGGCATTAGATAGTAGTAATATACCAAATGAAATAAACATATACAAAGGGTTAGGACATGCGTTTGCTAATCCATCTAGACCCACTTATGCTCCAAATGAAACTTTGGACGCCTGGCAAAAGACCTTGGTATTTTTGAAGAAATATACATATTGATAGCGCATTAAAATCAATAAATACAATATGTATATATGTATTGTTTCACCAATTTTAAAAAACATTGTGAATCATTTGAAATCTCTACTAATTCGATGAGACAGTAAACGTCTAATTAGTCAAATAGACATGATTTCCAAATATATTAAGAATGTTGGTGTCATGAATAAATCAGACCAACTTGTAGCTATAACAAATAGATTGCAGGAACTTGAGAGAAGATAATTAATATTGTGTCAAAATTACTCGGAAAACAATGAATCATCATACAAATAGAATATAGATTGTAGAAATGGCTAATTCCTGGCATGTCAGATTCAGAAAACCCGTTAGATATTTGGCTGCTTTTCCATTAATCTCTTGTTCAAGTGCTAAATTCATTAGTTATGGAATCAAGCTCTTGATGATTCTATTCGGACATAAGATCAATTAGAGATTGGTTGCCGATGTTGACCTGTTATCAGTAAGAGCATTATCTCCTTAATTCATACGTATATGTCAATTCTATTTAGGCATAGGTTCGTTTAGAAATTCTTCAATTATTGAAACAGTCAAATCAGGAATCTTGCTTTGTTCCATTCCTGACGTTACTTCACCGATATACGTCCCATGTAATCCAGGGAGTATTGTAAGTCGTGCATGCGGTAACAGCCTAAACATTTCAACTGCATGTTCAGGACGAACAACGTCTTCATCGCCAATTACGATAAGGGCAGGTGCATTGATAGAATGAATATCTTCTGCTTTCCAATCCTCAAACTCCAACATTCTTTTTTTATCCTTCTCATACATGTTATACAAGTTAGTGGGATCAGGTGCCACTTTTGTGTAGGCATCTTTCAGTAGCTGCGGCATGTCATTTATTGTTGAATTAGTCAAAGATTCCCAAAACTGCTGATACATTCCGTCTCTTTTAAAAAACGCAGAACCCAAAATTATTTTTCGCACTATTTTAGGGTATCGAATTGCAATTTGCATAGTTGTGTTTCCACCATTGCTGAAACCAAAAAAGTCGGCATTTTCAATTTTCAAATATTTGAGAAGTGCCGCAACATCATCCGCATCTTGTTCAAAAGTCGCTAGTCTGTCTATAAAATCCATAGTGTGTCCATGCCCCTGCAATTCAACTGCAATGACTTGTCTTATTTTTGCAAAGGAACGAAGCACTCGTCCGAATGAAGTTTGGATTGTGGAGCCTCCGCCATGGATTAAAACTAATGGTGCTCCTTTGCCACGTATTTCATAATACATTTTAAGTCCATTAACCGAAGCATAGTCGCTCACATTGCTATCTTGCATTAATTAAATTACCGTTAGTGGTATAATCATTTTTATATATTACGAATTGTTGTAGTTTGAATAGGATCGCCAAAATTTATTGACTTCACATGACCACATTACTTACAGTAATTTGGACGTGAATACTAACAATTTATTCACAGGATTATCAAAATAAAGTTGCTAGAAACTTTCTTGATACTCTTAAAAGGGGCTTCATAAGCACCTTACCTAGAACCGAAGACTTTAGAACTCTAGGTGACAAACGATAACAAAATGGAGTGTATGTATGAAAGAAAATATCTACAATTAATTACTCCCTTGCAATGGTAACAACACCGATACAAAAAAGACATGTGTTATTGTTTACCTAAAGAATAATGGCATGAGCATAGATCCTGAAATAGAGCCTCAATTATTTACCAAATTTGTAACTGAATCTGAATTAGGTTTAGGTTTAGGTTTGTATATCTCAAAAAGTATCATTGAAGCACATGGGAGCGAAAATATGGGGGAAAAATAAAGATAGAGAAGGGACCAAATTTGCATTCAGTTTATCCATTTAATATAATTGCAATTTCTATTTCTATGTTTACTGTTGTTAGTCATGAAAAAATGGGAATATTGACTATTCGTTGGTTGCTATTCTATAAGTTGGTAGGTTCTTAAATCTATCCTATAAATATTTAAGTATTACTTCTTTTGTCCTTCGCTATAGATCTTCGCGAGTTTTTCACGAAATTCTTGATCTGCTCCAGTTTGTTCAAACATTGCCATCCATTGTTTTTCCATTTTTTCGATTAGAGCATCGGCTGCCTTATCAGTAGCTGC
>JARBAU010000320.1 GCA_029237525.1 Nitrososphaerales archaeon
ATCAACAATCCTTCGATAATTTCACTTGTTAAACAGCCTGAATTTTTATTTATATAGTCTTGGATTTTCTTCCTTGCACCGGCCTTATCAATATGTCTAAATCTTATTTCAGGTTCGTCATTGATACGTGTTATATGTTTTATACTGACTTTTCCACGTCGATATTCCACCGAATGTTTTCGGGTATTACTACGTAATTGCTTGGTACTCATTTCTATTTATATAACCACCCGTTTAGCGATTACAGACGACTCGGACTTTCTTCGTCTGTTCCAATATGGACTCTTGCATTTCGGACAGACCCTTGGTATTTCGTTTTCACGTGGTGCCCACTTATGATGACAACGTTCGCAGATAAATCCTTTAATCATAATTTCACCCATATTACAACTAATACATTCTGGGTATATAATCACTACTAATATACTAATAGGTAGTCTTAAATAATACTCACTAGTATATTACTATAAGGTATATACATCGACCAATGAATCCCACAAATGACAGAGAATTGCGAGGAGAACTTATCGCTAAAGCCGAAAGGGCTGTAAAGAGATACAGTGATTATCGCTATGTAGTTAATTCTCAATCTAGTAAGATCAAGTATAAGGTCATTCTGACTAAGATAGGTTGGACTTGTTCATGTCCTGACCATAAGTTTCGTGGGGTTAAGTGTAAGCATATCTACGCAGTGGAATTCAGCCGTGCAGTTCGTGAAACTGTAAAGGAAGAAGTAGTTATACAGCCAATATCGCAACTTGTATGCCGATATTGCAATTCAGAGCACATAGTGAAAAAAGCTATAAGACGGAATAAACTGTATAATATTCAGAGGTATTTGTGCAAAGATTGTGGTAAACGGTTTTCATTTAATATAGGCTTTGAGAAGATGCGAGCCCCGCCAGATGCAATTACGTCTGCTATGCAACTCTATTTCACTGGAGAATCATTCCGAAATGTAATGAGATTCCTAGAGCTGCGAGGGATAAAGGTAAGTCATGTCGCTGTTTACAAATGGATTCGTAAATACGTTACTCTAATGCAGAGCTATGTAGAGAAGATAAAGCTACCATCGCTAGGTAACGCATGGCGTACGGATGAATTATACGTCAAGTTCAGGGGCAATATGAAATACATGTATGCAATTATGGACGATGAGACCCGCTACTGGATAGCCCAGCAGGTAGCAGGTACGAAATATACTGCCGATATACGACCATTATTCAGAAAGGCTAAGGAGATAACAGGTAGACGGCCGACTGTATTGATTAGTGACGGAGCACCTAATTACAAATCGGCTTTCATGGATGAATTTGCCACCCTGAAACATCCAAAGAGTAGACATATTCAACATATCCGATTACAAGGCGATCGTAATAATAATAAGATGGAACGATTGAACGGTGAAGTCCGTGACCGAGAAAAAGTCATACGTGGGCTGAAGAAAGTCAATACGAGTGTATTACCGGGATATCAATTATATCATAACTTTCTCAGGCCACATGAAGGAATTGGCGGTTTAACTCCTCCAGAGAAATGCGGAATTAAAATCGAAGGAGAGAACAAGTGGATGACCATAATTCAGAACGCAAGAAAGTCGAGTCCTGACTGAATTGGATTCAATTACACTAGACCAATTAAAGGAGATGGTCGACAGTCATTTGAACCGAGAAATTGATATTATGGAATATGTCTTTCACCTGAATACAGAAGATCTTTTTCAATTCAGACAATGGTATATTAATCACCCAGCTTGTAAGCTAATAGATGAGGTAAGAGCCATTGTCAGAAATGGATCAAGAGAGATTGAGAGTAAAGAAGATGGCATTGGATAGTAAGAATTCAGTGACCAGAATAAGTGCAATTAACTTGTTAGCTTTGTATGGCAATGAAGGTATTAAAGATATTACAGAAATAATTGAGTTACCCGATAGTGACGAACTAGTCAAGCAACACGGATTGAATGCTATAACATGGTTTAGAATTTACCATGGCGGAACTGGACGGAAATAGTGGTACGTGTTATCTATCTTACAACCATTATTATATTATCTGAGTGCGTTTTGCATATCGCGTATTCGTGCGGTATCAAGACCATTGGTTTCCATGGTCTCAATTAAAACTCTTAATGCTCGATGCAATTCAACCCACTGCTCCCAACTCATATTATTACGAACTCTTGCTAATGATGAAAGATCTGAAGACATCTGAGATATCATGTTGTCGACGTTTATCCCCATTCGAATCCAATTCGGAACGCCATTCGAATGCATAAATAATACTGCTATTTTCTCATCTACATTACCCATAGCAGAGTTTCGTAAGTATCGAAGCATTCTACCGACTTGACCTCTACTCTTATGTAATTCAATGTAGATTGCTAAGGCGGACGCACTAATAGTAAACGCTACCCCAATTAATCCCCATGTTGTTTCGTTGACCATGAATAGCACAAAACATAATGGAATGTATATAAGGAGAATGGCTAAACCAACAAACATAGTTTATGACCCGAGAGTTAACAGTCTTTTAGAGGACCCATGAAGTTAACAGAACCTCCTCGTGAGTCCTGTTGCAATCTCGGGTGTTTTTACCTAGCGTTGCAGTAGGATGCCAAGTGTTGCATATTAAGAGCCTGTTGACTTAATAAAGTAATTATAGAACATAATTATATAAAATTATATATATTACTCGACGATTTACAAATCTAAATCACAGCGCATATGAAAAATGAGCTGCGTCTTATGCGAATGGTTAAGTCTTTCAAATGACGAAGCTGAGGAACTCCTTAAATGGTACAGGTAGCATCCGTATACGATAGAAATTACGGGGTTGAGAGAGAATATCGACAAAACGACAAATGGAGGAATCGGCAGATGAAATTCGGTTTTCTACCGACATAAATGCTTGTACTGAAACCACAAGAGCACTCGGAAGTTTTGGCCGTGACGCTTTGGAATAACTTATGGATGTGAATGAGTATATTACTGACCCAAAAATTATCAAGCGGTTAATTATGAGATTACACGGATTGACGAAGAGAACTCAAAATTCCTAAGATGAGCTTATAATCCAACAACTGTCAAAATCACACAATTTCCATTCAAATCCAGTTTCAATTAAGATTTCTTTGATTTCAGGCCTTTCTATTTTTCTTAGCCATTAAATCAGCTTAATCACTACATAGTCATCGCGATTTGTGACTCTGACTTTTTTTATACGAATTCCTAACAAAGTCGCATCCTCATTCTTGTTAACCGCCGCAGCTACATCGAGTCCACAGAAAGACTGGGGACTTTCGAGTTTGTAGCGCAACAATCATCATATGGAGTGTGGAAACTCACAATGGTACGTGTGTACTTCCGGATTGTCCGAAGCCACGAGAACTAGTGTATGTGACCAGAGAGCCTCCTACAAATTGTGCATCATGTCGAATTCCACTCTCTATTGTTTGGCGTGAAAGCTATCAATCCGGTTTTCATGGACGTTTAGGCTAAATATACATCTTATAGACTGACCCCTTTGCTCCGACTATGATGTGAGTACTAATCGACACATAGAGAAGTAATTGTCTATAATAGGCCGTAGGACGTTATAAAGATCCAAGTTGGACGATTTGATGACAACATGTTTCAATAGATTTTGACTACATGCCTATCTGTTCAGCGAATAGTTTGAAGACATAATACTAAGCATAGCAAAGATTTCTTCTTATATTAAGAGGTTAATCTGAAGAGTCTCATGAAAACAGCAGTGCTCATAGGCATTAAGTTATTATTATATCAATGCACTTCCCGAATCGTCAAAGACACCTCAAGATAAGTCAAAACTGAAGCAAGAAATTGGCCTGCTAGTAGTCTGTGATGATGTTAATAAGAGCATTAATAGGTACGAAGAACTCTACAAACACATATTGGGAAAGACACGGATTTCGAATCATTTAGACACATTGTCAGAGAACTCCTGATTATTAATGGAGGCCACTGTTGGAAAACAAGTGAATTTATTCATGATCCATTTCATCGTTATTGCTGTTATAGTCCAGTGGTCCAGGAATTCTGTGCTATGATGTATTACTAACGTAATCACATTGTGTACAGATTTAAAAAAATTCACAACTTCGCGGAGGTCTTTTGATAGATCAATGGATCGTAATCTAAGGATTTATCATCTGTATACGCCGGATTACATTAATTCCATGTAATTTCACAGATTCATTTTTCGAGTGACTTAGGATCTCGCTAATGGGTTCTATTCCATCCCGACCGAATGCTGCAATTGTATCGATAATAGTTTTTATCACAACTGGCTCCTTATTCTCTATTGCATCCTTCTTTAATCTGGACAAAGCATCTATATTATCCAAGGCTTCCCATAATTTTTCCTTTAATTCATATAATAGTTTCCTAGGCTACTTTGCGAAAATTTAGAAATTAAATTGTTTGAGATATCATTCTTCTTTCCAGACTCAAATCCGAGCGGAACCATTGAAAAATGCAAAGGTGAATGTGATGCGTAGTTATAAAGCATATTATAATTTTATATCTCATATAAGGATTCCTAATCCCCTTAGCAACAGGATATATTTTTTATCATATTACATCCTATTCAATCTAGAGATTATCTTAATTCGAGGTATTTGTAATTATACAAGAGATCATGTGTCGAAACCTATTCGGATTTGTAACTATACCAAATTGGAACCTAGGGCGAGCAGCAGATCCTTTAATAATTGCAATCTCCCTTTAGACAGAAGCAATTGAAAAAGCAGAAGAACAGTAAGAAATCCTTGAGAGAAAGGATAGAGAATAAGAACGAAATTCTTGTCCTTCCAGGAGTTTATGATGCCTTAACAGCAAAAATAGCAGAAAGAGTTGGTTTCGATGCAATGTTTCAGACTGGCTATGGTTCTGCAGCTGCACTGCTCGGTATGCCTGATTATGGCTTTTTGAATGCTGGAGAAACTATTGAAAATGCAACACGAATAATTCGATCGGTTGATTCACCAGTGATAGTCGATATAGATACCGGATATGGCAACCCACTTACTGTTTGGAAGATTGTTCGCAATTTAGAATCTATTGGCGCAGCAGGTATCTTTATAGAAGATCAGCTATGGCCAAAAAGATGCGGTCATATGCAAGGCAAGGATGTCATAAAGACTGAAGAATACATCCCGAAATTGCGAGCTGCTGCAGATGCAAGATACAGTAAAGACTTTGTCATCGTTGCGAGGACTGATTCCAGAGCACCTCTCGGATTAGATGAAGCTATAAAACGAGGCAGAGCATTTCAAGAGGCAGGGGCGGACCTAATATTTATCGAAGCGCCTAGATCAATTGCTGAGCTGAGAAAAATTGCAAATGAAATCGACGCGCCATTAGTTGCAAATATGATTGAAGGAGGAGTTACACCGAATCTTAACTCAAAGCAACTGCTAGAGCTTGGATATAGACTTGCAGTTTTCCCTCTATCAGGATTATTTGCTGCTACTTATGCAATCAACAAAGTATTCATGGAATTAAAAAGCAAAGGTACAACTAGAAGACATAAAAATAATATGACAACTTTTGATAATTTCAATAAATTAGTAGACCTGCAGATGTATCAAGCTCTTGAAGAGAAATATACTACGCACAACTAAATGGCAATTCTAAATCTAATATATAATTTGACGAAATCTGTACATTTCCATGATAACATCAAAACCTCACTACAGACGAAGGATCACTAGGCTCTAAATCAATCATCCCTAACCCACATAGAATAGGTCATGAAAATTGCACACATAAACAACATATCTGGGATAGGAACTGAGCTTTCCAAGTCTCAAAGACTACAGGGACATTTGTCGGATGTTTATGTATTCAATCAAAAGATCTACAAGCAATTTGGGGGAATCATGGTGAATTACAAGTCACCATTTTCAAGGTGGAAGATATTTAACAGATTGAAAGAATATGATATTTGGCATTATCATTACCCCTATGGTTCCTTAAAAGTAAACTTGGAAAAACGAAACCACGGAAAAGTATACATCAAACATTATCACGGAGATGATCTGAGAGGTAAATTTGATGCCGAATTTTGCCTAGTCTCCACACCCGATCTGTTACAGTATGCCCCAAATGCTCAATGGCTTCCTACCCCTATTAGTATAGACAACAAGACATCAATTAGTGAAAATTTACCCGATGCTAAACTCCGATTAGCACATTATCCTTATTATCGAATGTACGAACATGAGGATTTGTATTCCGAAACCCTAGATTCATTACAAAATACTGGAGACTATGAAGTAGTTAGAATTCTGGGCCTACCTCATGAAGAGACTTTGCGGATGATTTCTACATGTAATATTGTAATAGGAAAGATCATCCCAAATATTGGCTGGTTCGGCCGATTTGAGCTCGAAGGCATGGCTCTTGGAAAGCCAGTCATAACTTATGTTTCTGATCAATTATACGACAAGTATAGGCCTCCTGTATTCAGGACGAACGCCAAAAATTTTAAGCAAGACCTGGTGTCACTATTGAACGACATACAACTTCAGCGTAAACTAGCAAGTGAGGGAATTCAATATATAAAGGATTACCACTCCTTAAAGGCGATATTAGGAATTCTGGATAAAGTTTATAAACGACAGAATTTTTAAGACGAATTTTGACTTATTTATGAATTTCTAACGTTTCATCGAAGAACTAGGACCTTTGAAATCAAATTCAATCCTTGTCGATCTTACGATATATTTTTTAAAAGGCAGACGTACGACTTACCGTTGTTAAACCTGTGCAATCTGCTAACTTTAAGATATGACCCTTTTCATTCGCAAGATCAAGTGAAAATATCGGATGTCACAACAGATCGAGTTTTGGCTCGTAGAAAGAGTAAAGACCCGATCCCTAATTCATTGCGAATAGAAAAGGCTATTCGAAATGTAATAAGGAAGTCAGTCGAGACAAACGGCGCTGAGAGAGTTGCCATAGCATTAAGTACAGGCGTAGATTCGAATCTTATATTTTCTCTGCTGCGGGACGAATATCCAAATATCAGTATAAATAGTTACAGTGTAGGTTTCTACGATAATCATGAACCCTTAATTGCTAAGCAGATATCGGAGAGCAGAGAGGCATCTTTCAAACATATCATCGTAGATAATCCCTTACGAGATCTCGTTAAAATGATTAGCATAATTAAAGAACCGAGATGGAATATATATCAATATTATTTTATTAAAGAGGCTAAATCCTATTCTAATGTTCTATTCACAGGTGACGGTGGCGATGAATTATTTGCTGGATATACTTTCAGATATAGAAAATACCTGTCTTCAATCCCGGCTAAATCTACCCTATTAGAGAGAACCAAGGTATACCTGCAATGTCATGAGCGAGATTGGGTACCGGATCAAGAAAGTATGTTCACAAAGAACATGAAATTTAGCTGGCTATCTATATACGATATTTTTGAAAAATACTTTAATAACACGCTCGAGCCGCTAGACCAGCTATTATGTGCAGATTACAATGGTAAGCTATTGCATGATTTTGTACCTACAAATGAGAAATATTTTAAACATTTTGATATTAAAGGTGAGGCACCTCTTTTGGACGACGAAATAGTAGGGATTTCTCTAATGATACCTCCAAGATTGAAATACGATTTTACCAATAATGTCGGGAAAATTCCGTTACGCACAATCTTGAAACGCAATTCCAATTACAATTTCAAAGAAAACGAAAAAATTGGTTATGGTATGGATTTGAAGGCACTATGGTCAAAAGAGGGCAGGGAAATCATAATGTCTAATATGGAAAATGGGCAAATTTTTGAGAATAAGATTATAGATTACGCCTGGTACCGCAATGCTTTATCAAGAGTAGATAACACTGGAGATCAAAGATATATAAGCAAATTGCTTCAACTATTGAGCTTAGAAATATGGTATAAATTATTTATTACTCGGGAGTTGAAAGGAACAGAGAGTTTATGAACGACTTGATTAATGCAGTTTAATAACGCACATAACTGACAAAGTTTGCAAACCCTCGCTTCATCAATTCTCCATGGCTTGACAAATCCATTTCGTGCAGCTGTGCTGGTCTTTTCAGCTGGCTTCTTTCTCAGACTCATTCCAGAGATGATCGCGTATCCATATCCAATAGGATATGATGTGATTAACTATTACATACCTGTTCTGACCAATTTCGATAGTCACTGGCATACAACTTCTCATGAATTTCCATTGTACGTTTATTTATTGCATTTGCTATATGTCGCAACTGGATTCTCCCCACACTTCACTGTGCTAGTTTCAGCCGCCTTCATGTTTGGAATTTTTTGTGTCTCGATATTCGTAGTTGGAACTAGAATCCTAAAAGTCAGAGTTGCAGAGAGCATTTTCCTTTCTGTTTTTGTTATGGTACAATTGGCGATCCTTCGTACAACTTGGGATTTGCACAAAGATATTTTTTCGATTTCGCTAATGCTCATTGCATTCTCGTTGATTGCCGCTAACAAACAAAGCGTTTATTCAAATAAGAAGGTGGTAGCTTCAATCATCTTGTCCTCTATTATTACAATATCAGACAGAATGGTCGGAGGATTGTTCTCACTTTCACTGCTCATATATGCATTCAAATCTAGGGATAGGATTGCTGTCTTGAGTTCTATTGCTGCTTTGTGCATATTTTTTATAGCCTTGTTCACTAGCTCCAATTTATGGAATGATCTTAAATATAGGCTCATTGAACAGCGGCAATCTGTGATTCTAAATATAGGTATAAATTCTGGATCTTACAATCCATCTGATTTATTAATTTCTTTTCTTGTAGTAAATGGTTTATTGATACCAT
>JARBAU010000321.1 GCA_029237525.1 Nitrososphaerales archaeon
CTCTGTACAAAAGAACATGGCCAACTGTCCAATTAATAACACCTTCAAAATAATTGGCAAGAAGTTTACTGTTTTAATATTGCGTAATATGATTTACCTGAATCAGACAAGGTTCAATCAACTTCTTGATTCGATTGAGGAAATAAACGCGAAGACATTATCTGCAAGACTTAAGGAGATGCAAAAAGATGGATTAGTGGAACGAAAGATCTACCCTGGAATTCCAGTAAAAGTGGAATACCGTGTCACTGAAAAGGGAAAGGCATTGATACCTATACTTTATCAAATGGCCAAATTTTCAATCCAATATTGTCCTAAAGATGTCTTCAAGGATAAGAAACCTAGGACAGTAGAAGAAGTATTTGGATATCAACCTATATAATGACTGTAGGATGACACTTTAAATGTCTTATGATCCGATACGACAAGTCGTACAAATATTTGTGACTATATCAATATTCTAATTACTGCTTCTATATTCAAATCATCATATTCTTGAGTATGTGGCCTTGCTCTTTATTGTGATTTCATGATTACGTAAAACAATTTTATTTACCAAAATAGATGCCACTGTCTATTCTAATACACATAAAATAACAGAATTCTCTCTGGGAATATACACTTACTTTATATTGCACTATCGATAAATACTTTGAAAACCACTTTTTAGTACGATTAGTAAATATGCTAAAGATTGGAGATAAAATAATCTATAATACTATTGAAGAAATTCTAAATCCTTCTCACACAGCGTTAGTTATATGGGATGTAATACATGCGTCGACAAGAATGATTTTTAATAAAGAAGACTTTAGTAGGAATTTGAATTCCATAGTAGAGTGTGCACGCAAATCAGATATTCCGATATTCTTTACACCAATCCTTTCACCATCAAAACGATTCGAATCTTCAGCAATCCTATACACTCGCGGTAAACTAGGATTTGATCGCATGTTCGAGGAGGTTACTGCTAAAGATATGGATTTTACGATAGAACCCAAACAGGATGAAATAATAATAAATAAACATACTGCAAGTATATTTATCGACACAGGCTTTGAGCGTATGGTTAGAAATGCTGGGATTATTACTATAGTATTTACAGGTATTGCAACAGAATTTGGAATAGAATCTTGCGCTAGGGATGCCTTTAATAGAGGATTCTATTCTGTAGTTATTTCAGACTGTGTGTCTTCACCATATAAAGATGGACATGAAAGATCGCTTGAGAACATGAAGAATTTAATAACTGTTTTAAATTCAAAAGAGATTGAAAATGTTTGGCTAAAACTCTAAACTCTAGAATAGGTGCATGATTTTAGTATTTAGTATTTAGTATTTAGTATTCTAATCTAATAATGCTTTGAACTGTGAATAAAGTGAGGGATCATTCTATCATGTACCCACTCCATGTATTTGGGACAGTTGGATCATTTTGTGCTATAATAAAAATAACTGTATTATTTTCTCACTTACAAATGTGTAAATTACTTATTTTGGATAGAAATCGAATGGCTTGTTCTCCATCGTGGCTAACCCATAAGCAAATACTCCAAACCCTATTACCCCAATAACAACAAACACTAATTCAAGATCAATAGGTGTTAAATTTTTTACCTGAGCTGGAGTAGTATATGGTAACGCTGCGCCTGCATTTGCTTCTTGTTTTACAAATTGCGATCCATAAGATATGGCTCCAGCAAAACCAATCGCAACTATTGCTATACCTACAATAATCATGATCCATTTTCCTTTGGAAGATGAGTTACTGTTACTACTGATATCATCCCTTTCATCTGAAATCGATACACTACTTATTTTTTTTCCGATGAACCTATCAATATTATGTAGTCCCAATCTAGTTCATTATACATATGATTTATTTAAAAATAAATATTGTGTTTTGATTGCACTCGTACCTCATCAATTGCAACTATTTGCAATTATTCTTTAGGATTGTATTGATTTGTTTAATCGAGAGCAGCGTTTTATTTTCGAGGTATAATAATTTGTGGACATGACCAACTAATTTTTCCCACTTATCTATTACCAACTAAAGAAATTGATTGAGAAGCAACTAATATCATCATTGGATCCCGCATCCTGCTTTTGCTGCAGCACGTTGATATGATAAGACTGCTTGCAAATTAACTAGCACAAAATTGTTAAGTTTTTATGTTTACGAGGTAACCGTATGATCACTTTTTATCATATGGTCTGATAGCATATCAAAGAGGTGTTATTATAACTTGATTTATTTAGGTACAATGCTTCCCTAATCTAACTCTGCTGATAGTCTTTTAATTAAATGCCCCATCGACACTGGTTTCTTAATAAAACATCCAAAGCTTACTATGGGGTATACTTCTCTTAGAGCTTGAATATTTATTTCTAATGCAGAAATAAAACATACTCTAATGTTAACATCTAATTTTAGTATCTTTTCAGATAACTGAAAGCCATTCACGTTTGGC
>JARBAU010000322.1 GCA_029237525.1 Nitrososphaerales archaeon
ACTGTAAAAACGAATCGATTTACGACGTCGTGAACTACAGATTTTTATGAGTTGGTAACAATACGACGTCACATTTAATTAAATATTTTTTTAACTTCGTACACGAAACTAATAGTTTGAAGTTGGTGATGTCCGGAGCAAGCTTCTAGATTAAAAGAGTTCGCAATTGCCTGCCATAACATCACCTTGAGCCGGATTAAAGTCTAGGACTGTGTCAATACCGTCACCACAATCAAAATAATCTGCTCCAGGACCCCCTATCAAAACATCATTACCAACGTCACCAAACAAGTGATCGTTTCCAGGTCCACCTTCGATAGTATCATCGCCATTACCACCGTATACTGTATTAACAATAAGATCAGTAAAGACTTCATCAACGTCATTTTTGGCAAAAATAATATCGTTTAGGGTACTGCCTATAATGTGGTCTGAATGATCAGTTCCAACTATGAGTCCTTGTCCTCTTATAATGTTCTTATCTGAAGTACATGAAACACATAATATCTTGCTTGGCATTGAGTTTGCAAATGGCACAATATGATGTCTTCCTGAACCGTTGTTATGATGATTATTATTATCTTCAAATTCTTCAAATGCAAATAGATCTATAAATACATAGGACAATACGTTCCTGTTGCCATTATTGCCCAGTTTACTATTTAGACAATCAGATATCTTTTCACTATGTTCCCAGTCTACACGTAAAAAAAATAGTTTTACTTCTGGAGTTTTTTAAGAAGAAATCATGGTAGGCCTACACCGATATGAGTGCTTGATTAGGGTTCTAACCAGAGTTGATGCCAGATGAGTTGTTATTAATGTTTGTGCTATTGTTCGTATTTGTGTTGGATAGGCTTGAGGCCATCGCTACAAGTCGTAATTTGAATCTTAGTTAAGATATACCTAATAACTTATATTTTCAACATGTACTAAAAATGTACCGATTGGGTTTCGAACCAATTCCAATTAATGCTAGCAACAGCAATGATAGGCATATTTTAGTATGTATCCCAACTGAATAATATAGAGATTCCAAGATGAACACAGCTAATAAAAGAATCATTATACTAGGAGCAGGTTATGGTGGATTATTTTTAGCCACTAACGTTGCTCGTTATATGAAGGAGAAAACAGGAGAAATAATACTTGTTGATAAGAATCCTTATCATCAATTACTTCAAGAGATTCATTTAGTAGCTGCTGGTTTTAGAACAGCAAATGACGTAAAAATACCAATTTTGGGATTAATTGAGGGAATGAACATAAAATTCATTCAATCTACCGTAAAACAAATAAGACCAGATACAAACCAAGTTATTTTAGAATCGGCAAAAATTCACTACGATCTTCTTATAATTTGTTTGGGTGCTTCTACAAAGTACTTTGATATTAAAGGAGCGGAAGAAAACAGTTTACCATTACGTTCAATTACTGATGCATCATTGATTTATGATAGGATAAGTTCAATTGTCAATTCGGACAAGAAACAAAGTGTTGTAATTGTTGGAGGGGGAGCTACAGGTGTGAGCCTTGGAGGTGCACTATCCGACTTTATAAATGAGAACAGAAAATCAGATTCCATTTCTGTAACAATTATAGAAGCACTACCAACTATTCTTTCAGGATGGGATAAACGTTTGGTAATGAAAGTTGAAGAAGTATTACTTGAAAAAGGAATAAGAATTATAAAAAGGTCTCCAGTTGCTAAAGTTGAAAAAAATGCTGATGGTAGTGATGATGATGGCAATAATGATATTTTTCTTAGTGATGAAGGTAAATCAAAGATTCAATCATCTCTTACCATCTGGACTGCAGGAATTAAAGGATATAATATCCCAATAAACCCAGAAGTTGAAAAAACTAAAGATGGAAAAATAATTCTAAATGAATTCTGTCAAATTGATCGTTATCCTAACGTTTTTTCTATAGGTGACATTGCTGCCGTTAGAGATGATACGGGGAAATTATACCCTCCAATAGCTCAGATTGCTGTTAGAGAAGCAAAGTATCTTTCAGATCTTATACCAAAACACTTTGGTAATGAGGATACTAGTGCAGCATCTCATCCTTTATCAGTCGATAAAAAATTTGAATATACTATTAACGTACAATTAATCTCTTTAGGAAATGACGATTATGTTGGGTTTATTAATAATCATGTAATAAGTGGCAACCTGGCAAAGTTGGTAGAAGAATTTTCACAGAGTGCATATATCAAAACACTGAAGAGCGGCGGTAGAGATGTCCTGAATACGAGTTTATATGGAGATGACACATTTTCCCACATATTGTCAGGAATAACTTTTGCACAGTTTACTTTTGTAAAATGGTTAAAAAAACATAGCCTAGTATAGAAGGTTGATGGATCCAATTGTTAAAGATAACTCTAATTAGTTATCATTATTGAATATAGGACAATCAACAAACTCAAAGTTAATGACCAGTGTTATTCTATGCGTTTGATACCTCTATTTTTGGAAGCATTATGATCTGATATACTACATAACATTATCCAAATTATCCATTGTGGCCTACTGAACATAGTAACATACTGATATACTTTTCTAAAAAACAATAGTTACATTAAACGTACTAAGTAACTGCTAAGCTAAAATTATTATTTTGTTTATTAACACAAAAGACACAGCAAATATGTTTAGAACAAAATATAACATTGTGCATATTAACTACTACTAGGAATCCCCAGTGATTCTTTATTGACATTGTAGGGCGATTCAGGTGGATAATCAGCCTGGTCGCTCTATCTTATCTAGTCCGGATTTCTAGAGTAATAGAATAGGAATTCTTCCAGAAATAATATTAAGAAATCCTTTATCTACGAATCGTATCTCACTTATAATTGAACTAATCGTTACTGGGTATCACAATGCTTGGCATTATATTCTCATATAGGGTAAGCGACTTTGTTACTAAATCTAGATTTAGATGGATACTAAGTGCAACCACTAATGATACAAATGTGATGTAAAATAAATGATTAGCCTCAAAGTCTCTAAGAAAGAATTAGAGTGGATCTATGCTAGTATAAATAGATATTTATTCCCTAATGTAGGATTAAAGTCATAAAGATATTAAAATTTTTATGACGACCGCGGCGTGTGTATGGCGTGCACAGATAGCAGCAGCGGGGCAGATGGCTATCTCAGTGTAAAGTTTTCCGACAGGAGCCCGTCTACGAGAGGGAATTACAAAGGATGTCTTACAAAATATTCAATATTTTCAAAGGGTTGTAAGGATGTCGCGGTACTCAGAAGTCGCTGTCAGATTTTTTTACATCTCGGGTTCTATCCTGTGTGGATGTATGGGATAGTCCCTTGTAATGTAAGCTCTTCCCTGTCCCATAC
>JARBAU010000323.1 GCA_029237525.1 Nitrososphaerales archaeon
ATCAGTCACATTAATCCGTCCAGTTTCTTGATGCTGGTTAAAGCTCTGTGCACCTAATATCGCTAATGTATGGTTCCATAATATACTCTCATCTGCATGTTTTAGGGATAAGAAATCCCAGCCTATTATTATCTTTGTTTTATCTTGAAGTTTAAGTATGTAAATTACAGATCCGGGGGGCGAGTTTTCACCATGATATGCCTCTATTGGCGTAACTGAAAAAGCTCCGACATTAAATGATTTGTTTGGTTCTATAACGTTAAAGGATACTTTAGAATGTGCGTCTCCATCGTATGCTGTTTTTGCAATGTCCGGAAATTTGGCAAAAATTTCCTCCCTGCATGGTGAAGTACAAAATATTTCAAGGACGGTTTTATTGGATGATTGCTGTACTTTTTCTAACAGTAACGGTAGATCATGTATATGATCATCATGTGCATGGGTTATTAAAAGAGCATCTGGCAAATAAAGCGGCTTGGACAATTCGGTTGTTGCTGTGGTCTCAGTAGAAGCAGCAGAGATAGCACCTAAACTCAATTTTGTGGCGTCATGAGGTTTGGAATCAGAAAAGGACAGATCTGAAAGACCTTTAACATTGTGCAGACTATTCACTACTCCATTGCCCACATCGACAAGTAGATGAAATGTTGTAGATTGTGCTATATCTTCTCTAACTGTGGTTGAAATAATAGAGGACGTATTTCCTGATGCATCTGTTTTATATGATTTATGGTTACCATGCTTAAGAAGAAATACAGAACAAGAAGTATTTGCATTCATTCCAAGCCTTTTTACTTCAGCTGCACGTTCTGATTTCTCTTCATCTCCAAGTGTGTGAATATCTGGTAGGACTCCATTTATTCTAACAGCATAATCAAGTTCACTTCTATTATTAATTTGCATCATAAGGCTATAACTATTATTAGAAAACATATTAGATAAATCTAACTATTAGATATACGAAATATATAAAGGCTAGAGTGAATTAAAGGCTACTATAATTAAATTCTGCCAAAATAAAAAGTAAACATTGCATTTTAAATCCAGATTTTTGGCCATTGACCATGTTTTCAATTATTACCACTATTAATCTTGCTACTTAGGTACATTCCAATACTTTTTCAAGGCGGACTTTTCTATCGGTACCGTACCTTGTTTGTAGGTAATTGTCAGTATTTTTCTTTTATCATAAGGAGAGTTCTATATTTTGTAGGCTCATGATCCGATGATGATTTCCACAACGCATGAATTTATTTTATGATTTTTAATCACAACTTTTGTGTCATCGGTAACTTCATTTCTAATCAGTTTTTTTATTGGAAATCCAAATATGCCCTGAACTGCAAAAAAAATTACCAACCATTATAAGACAATCTATTATTGCTAACTTTACACCAGATATTCTAGCAATAATTGATGATGAGAAATCGTCATCATGATTAAAACTGCCATCATCATAGTAACCCAAATATTAATCAAGTATTTTGTCTCAACTAATTTAAATCCTCACGAGTTTCCAAAACAAGATTGTGGCACTTCCTATTTTGTACTTTCGAGTTTTGTACTGTAGTCTTTATATCTAAATAATGAGTCATAAAGCTTATGACTAGATACATAGAATCGATTAGATTACACTATGCACTGCGGACAAATGTCCAATATATTGTGTTAGCAGCAATATCATGTACTGCACTAGTTGCAATAGCAACATCTTTTACTGCAATAGAATCTCGCTCGATATATGCGCATACATTCTCCCAAAATGAAAACTCTATGTTTCTTACCAGAATAAATCAAATAAAGGCTGAATTACGATTAATTCAGGATATTCATTCAAACAAGAATAATGCTGTCAATTATATCAGGTTTGTTCCGACACATGCTAGAGAGGCAGTAGCAATACTAAATCAAAAGGATTCTACAAGTAATTTCACATGGATTAAAGAAATTGCTGAAAAAAATCAACGTATTGCGAATGACCTTATTAGAGGATTAAATAACCTGATTCCTTCAGAAAAGAATGCATCTGCTGCTTATAATAATAACAATAGTAATCTCATGATTATTCAAGACAAAATAAATAATTTGAATGGCCTATTAGATGAGGCTGTATCTGCAAGAGTGATGAAAGCCATCATAAATAATTCTACAAATCAGGCCTTGGTGTTGGCTAATTTGGGAAATGAAGTATTTTATAGCTATGGTCAGGCCCTTGGATTTCCGCAAGCTAAATTGGCTAATATGGTTGCAACTATGAATATGTCAGCACTTGGTGGTAATAATATAAATATACAAGGAAAGAAAATGATGCAAAACATGAATAGCAGGAACAATATGAATGCCAGTGACGGCAGGACGCCTATCATGAGTAAGACGGCGAATATTCAAAATGAATCACAATATCATAATGCTCAGGCATATGTAAAACAAGCTCAGGAAATTGTTGCAAAATATCTTAAATCTTCAGTCATGTCAATATCCAAAAATTCAAAATCAGACATACAACCACGGCTAAATAGAATACTTTCACAATTAAAAATGACTATTGATAACAAAGGCTCATTCAGTTCTGTAATGAACCTTGTTCATATGCAACTGCATCCTACTTTAATATCTAACTATAGGATTAGATAGTGTAGTGACATTCAAAAGATCTCCTTGAGTTATATTAATTGTAGGTGCAGGTACTGTTCCATTCCATGTAAATGCAGAGATTTTATTGCCTTGCAGTAACGTCAGATTCTCTTCTTTAGCTATTAGAGTAATCTTGTAAACTCTTGGTGGATCTTCGTTAGAAATACTTTGATAGTTTTCATACTTACTGGAGTAACTGACGAGTCCATCACGAATCTTACCCCATGGCCTAACCGATGGGGTGATGATTGAATTGCTGCCAT
>JARBAU010000324.1 GCA_029237525.1 Nitrososphaerales archaeon
GCCAAACGTGAATGGCTTTCAGTTATCTGAAAAGATACTAAAATTAGATGTTAACATTAGAGTATGTTTTATTTCTGCATTAGAAATAAATATTCAAGCTCTAAGAGAAGTATACCCCATAGTAAGCTTTGGATGTTTTATAGAAAAGCCAATTACAATAAAATATTTAATTAAAAGATTATCAGCTGAGTTAGATTGATGATACTTTGTCTATCTAGCTTTTAGAATCTTGATCTACATTTGGCCAATTCCAGGAAATAAACAGTATTTATTATTATTCAAGATAACTGTCTATCAGAGTAGAAATACGCACCATTAATAATTCATCTATATGTCTGAACATTCAATGGTTCCTGCTTTAGAGTTTGTAATAACTCTATGCCGACCTGAGACAGCTCGGCAATATAAGTCATATGTGATATCTTACACAATCATAAAAGCTTTCACGTATGATCAGTTGATTCAATGATTTTCAAGAAGGAGCAAAGTCGGAAAAAGAAAGGAAAGTAATCAATGGTAAAACAAAATGTCAAAAAGAATCCTCATAGTTGATGATGAGGCGGACATCAATATAGTATTACATGAGATACTAGAATCAAATGGTTTTATTGTTGATTCATTTGATAATCCTCATTATGCATTAGAGAACTTTAAACCTCATTACTACGATCTATTGATTCTTGACATTAAGATGCCAGAGATGAATGGTTTTACCTTTTATAAAGAGATTAAGAAACTTGATGAGAAGATGAAAGTGTGTATTCTTACGGCTGCAGAAATTAACTATGGAGAATATTCAGATATTCTTTCTTCACTACCAGACAACTGTATAATTCAAAAGCCTGTGACAAATAAAGATCTATTAAAAATTTTAAAAGAAGTAATGCATTGTGGCCCCTAATGTCTATTATTAATCCGTGAGACAATTTATTCGTTAAATAGCTCTTGATTATATGACAATGTGATATAGAATCTTAAGAGTTTAATATCAACAAAACATATAACAAATAATCTAAATTATGTCTGTTAAGTGTGCAGAATGTCAATGTGCTCCACAGGAATGCACAAACATCCATGGGAATAATAGTCAGCACTGCCAAAACTGCACAAAAGTAAATTGTTGTTGTATAATTATTCATCATAGCATTACAAGAGCCATGAATAATTCAGTTATCGAGGATAACAGTTGCTCTCCAGGAACTTGCAAGAACAATAGTAAAGATAATGTGAAGGCAAAAGTAAGGGCAAATTATAGAGGATCAATATGTGAGTTCTTCAGGCATGTGAAAAGTTTGTATGCGGCTGCTCTTGGTATTGAAATTCTCTGCATTACTGCTGCTGAGATCGGAGAAAATACTGGTTTATATCTACTTGGTTTTAATCATATAGGGGTTCCATTTGCTTATGTCATGGGTTATCTACTTGCCACTTTCACGACATTTGTGACAATTCTTGGTCGATATATATATATGCCTCAGATCGAATTGACAGCTGCTGTTCTGTACTAAAACAAGACAGTAACAAGGACTTTGTTTCAAATGTTGTAACAACGTTCAAAAATTTTGGCTTGGGCTTGAGAAAACTGAAGGAGCTATCAAAGCAGCCAAACCTAAGGAAGATATTAAAGACAAGTCTCATAATATTAGTTACAGCATAATCAGCATGTATATTTACTGCCGAAACAGTGGCTTTGATATTTTACAAACAAGCATTCTATCTATCAATCCCATTGGCTTTACTGGCTGGAGCGTTCACAGTTGTCGTACCTGAAGCTTACAAGAAAACGAAAGTGGCAGGAAATGAATTAACGTGAAAGTTTTACTTTAAAATATAATTCCCAAATTCAACCACGATAACGAAAGATGAAATTTACAAGATGCGTCTTATCTTATTTCAAAAAATCTGATAGACTAGTTGTTTTGTATCATCAGACGCTCTTTCAGTTGGAGGCACTTTAACATAATCCTATTTCCCTCTGATAAATCCAACATTTTCCCGAATGTGTTAGCAGTTCCAGGATCAAAACCAGCATAATGATTGTTTGCTGCTACAATCACTAGGTTTAAACTGTCTAGTTGCTCTTCTCTGGCTTTTTTTACAAATCTAGACCACTTTTTCATTTCCGAAACCGTGTCTTTTTGTATCTTACCAAAATCTTTTTCTTGTATGGTTCTATCTCCAATGAATCTTATGTAAAGTCTGTTGTAACTATTGGGGGTGTTCTTATATCTACTAGTTGACTCCAGACCATGCACAGATTGTTATTTGCAAAAAAACTATATGCGAAATCCTAAAACCAAGAACTATCTCTAACTTCTACAGCATATCTGAATCTCTTATCTAATTCAGGTATGATATTTCTCAAACCATTCATACCCTCAAGTATGCCCATCGAGGGCGGTAACTGTATCAATAATGCTAGGATCTTGTCTTTAAGGTAGATCATGGATAGAAAAGAACAGTTTTAGTTCTTTTTCTACATCATTCAGTTTATCATGGGTTATAATTTTTGGAAATTTAGCAGTAAATCTAAAATGACAAGGACTATGAAATTCGTGCTAATCTAATTAATGATAATAACATTCTATTAAATTACAAATAATTGACATAAATTGTCATAAAATCTATACAACTCTAATATAGTTAGCCGATGGCATTGAATATGGAGGTAGAGACGTTGTGTCAATACGAGACAAAAATGAAGAAACAATTGCGAGAGTAAAACACATCGTATATAGTTCCAATGATGTGATTGTTCAGACTGGGGCAATCGATACACTAGCAACTTTCGGTGAGCAGGCAGTTGATGCCATAAACGAGATCATTAGCCTATCAAGCGTGAGCGATGGCGTAAAAGAACATGGACTGAAAAGTATCGAGTATATTAAGGAAAATTCAAGCTAGCTTTGCAGTATCTTTGGCTTTTAAGTATAAACAACGATAATAAAAGTGGTAATAAATTGCAAGTATAAAAAAATTCTATTGATCTAGATTCGAATAACTACTGTGGAGTTCTATAGTATTTAGTAATATATGCCTGAAGCCAATAAATATAGACGTAAAAATTCATTCTAGCAAATTTTGATTGGAAAAAAAGAATAACATGATCCAACACCTTAACCGTTATATGCTAGAGAAGGTCTCTGAATTTATATCGTGCTCGGCGTCCTTGCATTTTTGTTCTTATTATAGAACTAAGGAGATTTAATTATCTACCAATTTTGGCTTCAATGCTAATTGAATTTGATCTTGTGATTGGTATTATGATTACTCCCTCGATTGCTGATGATTTTATCACTTGCTTTAGTAAAGTCTCCTTATAACATTTGTCATAATCTCCACTATAGTAACAATATCAAGAGCCGCTACCTCAATTGAGATCTATTTTGAAATACTCTTTATAATATAACAAAACAGACAGAGGATTCCAGAGCGACAGACAATGAAATAGGCCTTAAACTGTTCAAGATAATACCATGTGATATGATGCTGTGCACACTGCGCTCAGAAAAGTCAAGTTCTGAGAGAAAAATGTGTTAGATTCTTCTTGTGCCTTCCTTCAGAGCCGCTTCTCATTTATGCTTGTCCGAGAGAGATAAGAAAGAGAGAACAAAATGATGGATGACTTCACTACTGCCGAGATCGAGACTGGAGGGACGAGGATTTTCGTGCGCACCAGAGGGTCAGGGCCACCACTCCTCTTGCTGCATGGTTTTCCGCAGACCCACTTGATGTGGCGAAGCGTAGCACCATTGCTTACCCACCACTTTACAGTCGTCTGCGCCGATCTGCGCGGCTACGGACGTAGCGGCTGCCCATCCTCGACTAGCAACCATGCGCCCTATGCAAAGCGAGCGATGGTGCAAGATATGGTGACCATGATGGAATGGCTTGGATTTACACATTTCTCTGTAGTTGGACATGATCGTGGCGGTCATGTTGCTTATCGCATGGCCCTAGACTACCCCTCTCATGTCGATCAACTAGCCGTTCTTGATGTCTTGCCAACAGAGATAGTCTGAGAGCACACAGACGCAAGGTTAATGCTTGCTTATTGGCCTTGGTCACTGCTAGCTCAGCCTGAACCACTTCCAGAGCGTATCCTTACGGCGATCCCTGAAGCTATAGTTGATAATGCGCTCAGTGCATGGGGCTCTCCCTCAACTGTTTTTTCTCAAGAAGTCCGTGACGCCTATATTCAGGCTCTTCGAGATCCTCATCATGCACATGCCATATGTGAGGAGTATCGAGCCGCAGCAACCATCGATCGTGAACATGACATGGCGGACCGTGCGAACAGGCATAGGATCATTTGTCCCATTTTAGCCATATGGAGTGCTCTCGGACCACTTGCGACCTGGTATGTCAATGAGGGTGGCCCCATCGCACTTTTGCGAGTCTTGTGTGATGATGTTCAAGGATCGGCAATCGAAGCTGGGCATTTTTTCCTGAAGAGGCTCCCGAACTAATAGCTGAGGCTCTCAACCGATTCTTAGACACCGCTTAATCAAGTCATTTTGAAGAGCTCCTTAAGTCCGAAAAGTATTACCGACATTAAAGCGAATGGACACATTTTTCGTAACACTCCTCTGAGCTGGCGTCACGACTGAGTGGTTTGATAGATTACATGGGGAATTCCAGGTTAACGCTGTCAGGTTTCTTTGGGTTCCTTGGGATGGAGCACGAAAAACTTCAACATACTTTAGCAGAGTGGCTTAGAAGCGTGGTCACAGGTGCACCTGAAACCGTTGGAACTGAAGTAGTAAAGCAGCTTACCTCACCATCATTATCTCATTCATAGGCCAGCCTAGTTAGAGCTGCTGTTCACTCGAAAGACCAAGCTGATAAACTCAGAGGTGAAAATAAAACAATCGAGACTGTTAATATGGATTATAATAAACCAGAAACTATTGTTGATTCATTAAACGGAATAGATAAACTCTTCTTACTAACTTTACCCACGCCTAACATATCTGAAATCGTTTCAAATCTAATAAAGGAAACAAAGAAAAATGATGTTGAACATATTGTCAAGCTGTCGGTATTGGAAGCCTACGCTGAGCCTAGAATTCTGATTGGACGCATGCATCGACAAGAAGAAAAAATTATTGAAAAATCTGGAATACCATACTCTTTCTTGCGCGCAGGTGCATCTATGCACAATTAGAACTCAAAATTCTTTTTACCTTCCCGCAGGTGAAGGAAAAGTTAGTTTTGTAGATGTTAGAGATATTGCAGCTGTAGCTACAGAAATACAATTGGCTAAAGATAACGGAACCAAAAGCCAGCAACAACATGAATCCAAAAAATATGGCATTACAGGTAACGAGGCACTATCATACAGTCAACACAGAAATTCTTTCTAATGCTTTTGGTAGAAGAATATCTTATGTAAACATAACAGACGAAAACATCTGCAATGCAATGAAGAAAATGGGAATGGAGGATTGGCTTATTGATGCTTTGATTGAGCTATATAATGTTATTAGATCTGGTTATGCATCGCAATCGACTACTGTAGTAGAACAGATAACAGGACGAAAGCCATTATCATTTGAACAATTTGCAAGATATTACGCTAGTTCGTTTAATTGAATGCACACGAAAGCTAAAATTATAATGTTTGCACTTTATGACAGAATTTCGTTTTTATGAACTGAAATCAGAAACGATAACCGATGCCAATCTTAATTGCGGACTTTAAAATATGCAACTAGGATGGGTATGCTCTAAATTATATGACTATATTTACAACCGAGTAGGACGATCCACAATATCCTCATTACAGATACTTCATGACAACATCATACTATGTTATATAATAATTGGCGCAAGCATCCCAAGGAAGAAGGCTACATCATAAGTTCATAGCCTACACTTTTAAACGTTCCAGTAGAAGCTTCAGCTTCTCCATTCAATATACAAACTAAACCATTCATCCATCCTAAAGTTTTAGATTTTATAAAATAAGTTCGTAACACTACAAATTTGTAATTCTTGTTCATATCTCGTCCTTTAAATGTGATCTTCTCTTTATCGTCAGTGTCAAAAACACCTTCCCAATGCGAAATAGTTACTCCGCTGTCGCCATGAATATATGATCGGCCCGAGCCATTTATTATTCCTGAAGGAAACGAATTGTATCCTTTAATATTTCCAGTCCAAGTGCTTTCTCTCTCAGTCAAGCTGTTTGCATCATTAGCAGCAATCACCTTACTACCTGTTGCCTTGTCTATCTCTTCAAATAATCTTCTACCTAAGGATAATCCATTATTTAACAAATTCTTGATCCGCTTTGGCACTTACACTAATCAAGTATATAAATAAATAATGGTGGAATAAAAGTTGCATATTATACTTGCTCACTCACTTCTTACCTTGACAATATCTTCAGCAGCTTTTGGTGAAATAACAATGTGTATACTAGGTTAGTAACTAGTAAAACTAGATATCTAAACAGGTATATTTGCTGTTTAGTAGACAATTATTCATCAATGAGTAACCTCTGTAAATATCAGGATGTTGTCTGCATCTTTGTCTTCAAGTTCGGTAAGATGCATGCATCGACTTACCAAATCTATACTTAATAACTAGATCTGGACTTGCCAACTTATATAGTTACCCTTCTTAATCTAGTGGTAATAGGTGAGTTGTGAATAATGGACAGTCATCATGAAGAGAATATGGAATGCCCTTGTACGTGCCATGCATCAGGCGGCACATGTTCA
>JARBAU010000325.1 GCA_029237525.1 Nitrososphaerales archaeon
CGAAACAATTTTAGAAGTAAATACTTGTGGACCTAAAGGCGATCAAGTATTAAATGGCTTTGACCGGAGCCAGCCTGTCTATATTGTTCACCCACTGCAAGCGTCATCTGTTCAAACATTTAATGTACAAAATGATCAACATAGGGAGCTAACTGTGGATAATGTAAGGCAGTCCAGACTACTGCTTCTCGAAGGCATAAATAATGCTATTCTTAGGCTTATGACGCAAGAACAAAAGACGTTAATGCACACGCCAGGAGGCGCATTTGATACTACTCACATAGCACAACTGCTTAAAACAGATCAATTAAACTCTGCAATAGTAGGACTTCAGAAACTAAAAGCCCAAGTAATTAAAACATTTTGCCCTAAGGCAGCGGGTAGGGAAGTTATACCTCAGATTGATAATCTAATAGCTTCATTAAAGTTGCAGGAGATTCCATCCCAAATCTCTCCCACGAACTCCAGGTGAATTTAGAGACGGTGCAAACCTGGTATTAGGCACGGATATCGCTATAGAAGGAACTCATGTAGAAACTCCCAGGAGACTAAGGATGGTTTGAATGAATGTGACGATGATGGTGATCATCATCACTGCACTCTAGTGAACTACACTACATAATTAAGGAACTATTTCAGGTTCAAATCTAACCTCGATCCTGGCCTAACTAAATCATCTACACCTCTTACGTCTGCTATAAAATGTACCTTATTGTCGGATGGATCTTTCTTCAATGAATAATATCCAAAAGCAAAGATCTTGCCTTCTTTGTACAAATACGTAGCATTTATTGTAGGATCAAGCTTTCCAGGTTGTTCTGTTGGTCCTGCAGAGAGTGGGCCGCTTACCAATTCATACTCTGTCAATTTTCGTCCATCGTGGTTTGGATCTTCATTGATCATGATATTTGCAGGAAGAGGTACCTCGGTGGTAACAAAGATTACATTCTTGATATTGTTATCATCAAGTAATCTCATAAATCCATCTCTCTCTGCAGTAAAGCTCCACTTGATTTTACCATCAGTAGCCCAATTATCGCAACCACGTGGAGTGTGTAATGATTCCTTCTCATCACAACTTGCTATAGTTATCGGATCATCATCGGATATTACCTTCCAAGTTGCTTTGGAATTTAATAAACCTTCTTTAAGCCATTTTAGCTGATCCTGTCCTAAGAGTGTTTTATTCACTGAATTTGGTGAATCATGTCTACTTCTGAATGAATGTGCATCAAGTATGAAAAGATCCAGATCCTTTCCCCAATTAAAGGATCTATAAATATTGTGCTAAGTGGCATTATTATTAAAAATATCGATCGGCGAGAAGTTAAAGAAGGCGTTTAAGCCAGCATTTACTACATTAAGATAACCAGTCCGATTCTTGTTTGCTTCATTATAATATTTCCATGAACCACCATAGTTATTTAAAACCTCGTGGTCATCGGCTTGTGAATAAATTGAAGTATTTTGTAACAGACTTTCGAGGAAATGATCGGCTCTATTGTACTCCCAGTGAGAATCGAAAACTTGTTGAACCTGATTTTGATAATTCCAGTTTACTTTATCATCTGCAACACTCGATTAGTTTCCTAGTACATTATGCCATCCAGTTACGTTTACCGGACCGCCTGCAGTACAGGTGTTATCAGCATATATCTGATCTCCGTTGAATATAAAAAAATCCGGCGATAATGCTTTGATTACACCAAAAATGGGATATCCTCTTGACAATTCAGCACGTCTACAGTACTCTTGTCCTCCTAAATCTCCACCAACTACGACGATTATAGATGATTTGCTTGCGTTGTTATCTGGCGCAGTGCGATATGAACCTGTAAGTGAGTAAGTTGAAACTAGGTTGGTATTTTGTGGGTCGGAGAATCGTACTTTATAATAATATAATGAGTTTGGAAATACATCATTATTTGATGAAGTGAAACCTTAGGACACACAGGCGTAATTTCTCCAGTACCAATGCAAGTATCAGATCGCATTGAATTATGGTATAATATACCTGCCTTCATTATTTCAAAAATTATCTGATGATATAACGCTTGTTTCTGATGATGGCAGTGTGATTTCTTTTAACAAATCTTGGTTTACTTAACTCTTAATCTAAATCTTCTAGACGTTATCCTACGATTGGAGGGGATTTGGCAAGACTTTAAAGTGTATTAAATAGAAAGATATGAATGAGTTGCTCATATTTTAGTCATTGTGGCGTTATATCCCAGTTTGATCCAGGGCGCGTAAGACCATTTTCGTCTCTTATTTCTGATATCAAATGTAATTTCCCATCAGATTTCTCTTGTTGTATTTTTATATATCCAAAGTTAAATATTTGATTTTCTTTATATTCAGATGTCGCATTAATCGATGGATCAAGTGGATTTGCTTTAAGCGCAATTGCACTCAATGGTCCACTAACTAATTCATAGTATGTCAGTTTGTGTCCATCGTGATTAGGATCATCTTCAACTAGTATATTTGTTGGAAAGTGTACGTCTGTCGCCACCACCACTACATTTTTGATATTGTGATCATCTAAGAATCTTAGAAAGTCAGAACGTTCTCTTGTGAATGTCTTTTTAAAAGTAGAACTGGTACCGTTACTAGCCCAATTATCGCAGCCTAATTGTTTATTGAAGCAGTTTGGTATTGTAGTTGGTACATCTGCAGAGATAACCTTCCATGTGGCAGTGGAGTTAAGAAGACTCTGTTCTAGCCAGTTAAGTTGGTCTCTGCCTAATAGTGTTTTATTGTTCTGTGGAGTATCAGGTAGGTCATTTCGACTACGATAAGAATGCATATCCACTATAAACAAATCAAGGCCTTTGCCCCAATGGAAAGACCTGTAGATACGATTAGGCTCATCTTTATTTCTATCTATTGGTGAGAAGTTAAAAAATGCGTTAATACCGGCTTTTACCACATTAGAAAAACCTGTTCTATTTTTAGTTGTGTTGATCCAATATGACCAATTACCTCCATAGTCATTTACCACTTCATGATCATCTGCTTGCGAGTACAGAGATGTATTGCGCAAAAGATCCTGCAGGTGAGGATCCACTCTATTATACTCCCAATGTTTATTGTAAACATCTTGTAGTTGAGTTTGATTATTCCAATTGACTTTGTTGTCAGTAACGCTTGGAAAGTTTCCCTCTATATTTTTCCATCCAGTCACATTTGCAGGACCATTTGCAGAACACGCGTTATCTCCATAAATTTGATCTCCATTGAATATAAAGAAGTCTGGAGACAATGATTGCATTATTGAAAATATCGGATAGCCCTGTATTCCTCTTGTACCATCCCGTCTACAATAGTTCTGGCCACCAAGATCTCCTCCAATAACAAAGCTAATGGTTCTTTTATTATTGCTATTACTACTGCTGTAAACCAAATGAGATGGAGCTGTCCTAAAACTACCTATTATAGAATCTAATTTTGACACTGATGACAACGATTCTTTACTACTAGAAGTAACGCTGTCAGAAGTAGGAGAGAACCATACACGATAGTAATAAAGAGTGTCTGGATAAAGTGAATTAAGTTTTATGTGGCCAGCAAAGTCTGTTAATTTATCTACTAATAAAGTCTTTGACTTTGCATGCGAAAAGAATGGATTGGTATCATGCTGGACATGCATTAGTGCTGATGTGTTGGTGCGTGACCATATGATAGCGCTATTGTCTGTAACATCACCACTAGCGATACCGTCTATAATAATTAATTTGTTGTTAATATTATTCTGTGCAGATGCGATATTAGATAATGGTCTGATAGTGTTTATAAAAAGGATTAAAATCGTAAATATTGCCATCGTTACTATCAAGATGGTTTTCGATGAGCGTTCAGACATTCCAAAACTAGACAATTATAGTATATTTAACTGTTCTCGGAGCCTTAAGTAACAAGTTGAAGTGTATCAAAGCCAATGAGTTTGGAATTCTAGGCATTTTTTAGTGTTATATTTTTCACAATATACACGCCTAATGAAAAGGGTGCGCTTGCTTAAAAATCCAGATAATGATCGATACTAAAATTATTGTCAATACTAGGAAAAATAATCCTTTTGACATCATTGCCTATGCAATGGTATAACCAGGCTACGAATATTAAAAATTATAAGATGAGATTGCTTTTACATCATCTCTTTCCATATCTCTTGTTCTTTGTTCTTTGTTCTTTTAATTCTTCATA
>JARBAU010000326.1 GCA_029237525.1 Nitrososphaerales archaeon
GGTGCAATTACTCTATCTGCATAGTCTGGGCCCAACTGTTGGTAAACCTTATTTACATCAGCAGGATTCAGATGGTAATTCAACGCTATCACAGTTTGTACTTGTTGTAAATCGTTAGATGCAGCAGTTGCTTCAGCTTGATATTTCAATGTACGAACTTCTAGTTGTACTACTTGTTCAGCAAACGGAATAATAAAATGTACCCCCTTCTCCAAGTACTCTATTCTCAACTGCGCCTAAGTATAGAACAACCTCTCGATGTCCTGCCTGTACTATAACTACTGATTCAGATAAAATTTTGATGATTACAGCAAATGTAGCTATAGCAGCCAATATTATTAGCCTGTTAGGTCTCCCTGTAAGCGAAGGTTGTCACCTAAGCAATTGCGTAATCATAAACCAGTTGGCAATACACCAATTTATTACATATGTCTCCGAAGGGACAATTTGCATATAATATTACGGTTTATTCATGCTCAATTTGATAAAAATGTGTAATTGCATTAGTTTAGGTAGAATTATTCAAATTTCAAGCCCATATATAACAGAAGTTTGAGAAATTTGGCAGCTTTCTATCAGTTAATTCTACCTGATGTACATATTCCATATCAGAAGAATTTAGAAACCCCAATGAAATCTTGATTATAAAAAAACTAGGAACACTTCTGTTTTGTCATATTAATAAACAAAACGAATTAAAATATAGTAATATTAATATAGTAAAAGGTATTCGAAAAATGTTCCGTAAAAACGCTTTTAAGTGATCGTGCCTTATTGTATACTGATTTGAGGCGATTTAATCGCTGCTACTCTGTAGTAGTAGCAGAAGCTTAATTCTGATAGCAATATTTGGAGATAGCAGAAAATGTGTGGAATAGCAGGTATTTTAAGCAAAAAGAATGAAAACGTTGTGCCATTGATTGAGTGCATGCTTTCGAGTATGTCGAGTCGTGGTCCAGATGGAGCTGGGATCTGCGCTAATAAACACGTAATAAGAGCAGATTTACTCGAAGATTTGCGATTCGACAAGATTTCAGGCAAGAGTGCATTAGGGCATTTAAGACTTGCAATAGTAGGAGGAACGTGTGGACAACAGCCTTTTCGTAGCTGCAATGGAAGATTTATCGTTGAACACAATGGTGAAATCTATAATTATAAGAAAATTCGCAGCAAGCTAGAAAAATCACATTCGTTTGCCACTCAGTCAGATAGTGAAGTGATTGTTCACCTATTGGAGGAGTATTCCAAGAATAATAACGATCTTGTTCATGCTATAAAGAAGACAGTATCACGACTTGATGGTGTGTATGCGATTGTCATAAAAGATGAAGAAACAGGAAGTATTGCACTTGTTAGGGATATAATGGGTGTAAGACAGATCTATTATGGTGAAAATGACAACATGGTTGCATTTGCCTCAGAGCGTAAGGCGTTATGGAAAGTGGGTCTGAAGGAACCTACCCAACGAGTCATGCCAGGCCAGGCTGTAATTATTTTACCAGATGGGGAGATACAGAAATTCGCAGTTGCCACTTCGCCGGTACGACCTACTAAAATTGCTTATAAAACTTTGTCACAGGCCATAAACAAGTATCAACAAGCACTTAGCGCATCGATGAGAAAACGAACCCAAGATTTTCGTAAAGTGGGAATAATTTTTTCGGGAGGAATCGATAGTGTGATCATCGCGTGGCTTGCCAAGAAAATGGTCCCCGAGGTTATTTGTTATACTGGGGGGGTTAGTGGTTCAAATGATATTGCATTTGCAAGACATGTTGCAAAGAGATTAGGTCTAAAATTGAGAGTCAATGAACTTACTCCAGAAGAAGTCGAGCAGTTGCTGCCTGAAGTCATTGATACAATAGAAAATAATAACGCAGGACAAGTAGAAGTTGCGATTCCAGTTTACGCTGCAGTGAAACTTGCACACGAAGATGGAATCAACGTTATGTTTAGTGGACAAGGAGCAGATGAGCTTTTTGGAGGCTATCCATGGTATGCCAAGGTTGTGGATACTGAAGGATACCAAAAATTACGTCATCATATGGATCAGGATTTGCTTCTATTATACAGTGAAACTCTGGAAAGAGAGGACAAGATCACTATGGCACATAGTATTGAGATGCGGGAACCTTTTTTGGATATTAACCTAATTAAGCTTTCGATGCAGATAGATCTGAAGCTAAATGTAAAAGGCGGGTCTGATACATTAGGCAAACATGTACATCGAAAACTTGCCCAAAAATTGGGCATCCCTAAGAATATAGCGTATCGTATAAAGGAGGCAGCTCAACACGGTTCTGGAATGCATGAAATTTTTGACTCAATTGCTAAAAAGCACGGATTTGACGAATTTACCGTATCTAGGAGCTATCTCGAAGTTCTAAAACATCGTGAAAAAATAGGTAGCTCACAGAGATATGGTTATCTATTCGAAAATGAAAAAATGTGGATCGCAGAACCACATGTTCAAATGTATCTTGATAGCCTTTCCAGAGCATTACCTACATTGGAACAAAACATACTCACAAATGTAAAGAGTAAAAAATAAAAAGAAGAAAATGTGAAATAGATGTTTCAGAATTCACATTTTTATATTTAGTTTTGTTTTTTATTCGCATAAGGTCTATTGAGGTTGCAAAGCGAGAATACTAACCTTAATCATTTTCAAATCCCATTCTTGAGAATGGGTGATGATTGATGATTGTCGAGATCAAGAACCATACATAGTTTTCCCATATCTAGTGTGACACATTAATAACATTATATAGGTCTGAAAAATCATAGAACCATAATTTATCTGCAGGAAGAAATTGATCTTATTTGCCTGGCGATAAGAACAGCAGAGACTATTAATGCTGGAATGCATATTAATATGAACACGGTCTGGTAATAGGCAAGTATTGAAATCGCTGCTCCTGACCAGAATCCCAAAAGAAGGGAGAACAAACTGCCTGCACAGGTAGGGCATCCAATAAACAAGCCACTAGTCAATCCTACACTTCCAAATAGAGAAGAAAGTGTCTTAGAATTACTAAACCTTTTCGTAAGTTTTAACGCATAAACATTTAAAGAAACATTAAAACCAACCAATGTCGATACAACAACTACTAGGACTATGTTAATAGGTATCAATAGGAATAAAAAATGATCAGTCAAATAGATAGAAAGCATTGGCACATACCCAATTATATTGCAGCATGGCGTAACGCTAATGGAAGGAATATGTACGCCTTGCTGAACAAACGATACATCATTTCTATATATTAGAATTTGAGAAAGGAATGCGAAAATAATACCATAACCTATTGCAGATACTATCATTATTTTCCAATAATAATTATCTGAAAATACCGATGTAATATAAAATGTTAATGTATTAGTATCCAAAGTTCTTTTTTGTTCAGCTTTAAAAATCTTGTATAACCCATAGCCAGCCGATACCATTAGCATGCAGGTCATAAGTAGTACAACATTCGCAATATTCTTAAGATTTGGATTTATCATTATGTATTGCCCTGCGTTAGGAGCACTCAGTTTAGCATAGATTACATAAATTAAAACAAGCGAGATTGTGCTCATCAAAGCAATTCGTAATCCACGATTACGCTGATCTCGCCAATCTTCATCAAACTTCATATCGGACAATAAAATTTTCTACTCATTATATAAAGAGATTGCCTAAATAACATTTTCAGTCTTGCTAGTACTGAACTCATTATTAATATGAAAACCCTGGCATTAAGTTTACTTCAACAATTTGTCCTTTTCTCATATTTGTTATATGCTGTGGTACAATGATATAACCATCACATCTGGTAAGTAAGGTCATACTCTCAGTTTCTCCAGTTAATGGTCTAGCTACATACTTATTACGTGCTCTAATCTTGACCAATTTTACGTATACAATTTTTGTAAAATTGGGAAATTTTCTACGAGCTTCCCAATCATCGATCATTGTAGCATAAATCGTTAACTCGCTTCTTTTTTCGGACCGTCCAGACATTAGTCTCAGCAAGGGATAGGCAAAAACGATGAATGCATTAATGGCCCCTTGAATAGGACCAGGAAGAATAATAA
>JARBAU010000327.1 GCA_029237525.1 Nitrososphaerales archaeon
ATACAAAATGGGTGTAATTAACTATTACATAATTGATTATGATTTTAGATTTACTATAATTTAATTAATAACATCATTACTACGGTTCGTTGGGTTTAATTCTTTGCCTGGTGAACTTGAAATTACCTTTGATTAGATTTTTATGATATTCACATTTGCTTTTAGAATACCCTTTTAGTTTTTTTAAATAAAATAAGGCATACTATAAGATTTATTGATGACTCTATTGTATTTGATTGGATCCGCAATCTTGACTATGATGTATGGACTTTCGAGCCAGTTTGTTATACCGTGTCTACAGTTCTCTATACATACAAATAGATGTTTTGATAGTCAAGTATGTCTGACAATGCATTTCCCATTCCCTCTACTTTATTATGCATATACTATTGGTTGCCTTGCGACTTGACATCATCTCGTATAAAAATCTGAATATTCAACTCGCTCAGTTTAGTTTCTAATAATTGATTTGACAGCCAAATATCACGAAGTAAGACTTATTCATTGTTCTATTAGAAAGAGTTTTAATTGACATAACATACCGAATAAATTATTGACATTAAACCAACAATCAAAAGTGTGGCTAGTCCTAATATCTATTTGGATTATTAATGGTTCAAGCTTTCTTGCTATTAAAGTTGCTATTGATACAATTCCTCCTTTGTTGAGTGCAGGATTAAGATTTTCAATTTCTGGGGGTATACTTTTTGCGGTTTACTTTCTACAGACCAAACGTGCAGAACACAAAAGTAATCATCTTAATCTTCAGCAATACCAAAAACAAGTAAAACAGCAAAAAAATACTGAATATCAACATGAATATAATAGTCAATTGCTTGCACATCAGCATACCTCAGAACGGATCACTACGCAAGAATGGAAACACAGCTTGATTCTCGGATTAACACTTTTTGTGGGAGGTCAAGGACTACTCACTTGGGGTGCACAGTACCTTTCTTCTGGAATGACAGGATTACTCAACTCTACTATACCTCTATGGATCGCATTAATTGGCTATCTGATATACAAGTGGAGAAAAAATATAGGATTAGGACAAGAACTGACAAAATCAACAATCATTGGATTATCTGCTGGATTTGGTGGTCTTATGTTGCTTGTAGCGCCCTCTATTAGTACTGGTGATCTTAGTCCTATAGGAACTGCAGCTCTTATAGGCAGCTCTATAATATGGGCTGTTGGTTCAATTTATTCTTCTAAAGCCAAACTTCCAATTAGCATTCTTGCATCTTCAGGCATGATAATGATAACAGGAGGTTTAATGTTAACTGCTATAAGTTTTGGACTTGGAGAATATCATAATCTAGATTTATTACAAATATCTGGCAGATCTCTGGCAGCACAGATATATTTGATTTTAATCATTACTGTTGTAGGGTTTACAGACTTTTATTGGCTTCTTAGAGTTACATCTGCATCGCTAGCAAATACATTTGCTTATGTTAGCCCAGTTATAGCTGTCTTGTTAGGCTGGGCAGTACTGCATGAAAAAATAACAGTTATTACAGTAATAGCTATGATTGTTATTCTTATAGGAGTCGCATTAATGGTTACTAAAAGAACAAAAACAAAAAAAATCACTCCTTCTGTTACCACTGTCTAGTTTTTGAAGCGTAGTATGCGTCTAAGGAGATGATGCTTTTAATTGACCACGGATTTCGCCGTTTGGATTTTCATGTGTCTGAAGATTGACATATGCTTTGCCGTCTTCTATTAATCGGATTAGATCAGTTACCTGCTTTCCTGCTAAAGGGCCCTTAAGATCAGCAGACGTAATAGTGCCACTCACAGAAGTTGAAGTACTACCGCCACCAGTACCTGAAGAAGATGCAGAGGCAGCTGCAAAAGTGTTACCTGTTTTCAAGGTTGCTATTACAGGTCCGTTTGTTCCTACACTGCCTTTATGAATATGAGCTCCACTGACTACACCATTTAGATCGGAAATAGATAACTGATAATCCAATGCACTTTGTTGAGGATTTGCGAATAGCTTAATTCTTCCTGTAGCATCAGTATTAACAGGTGGTACTTCATTATCACCAGTTAAAACAGCAGTGAAATGTTTTCCTGAGACAGCAGACGTCGATGATGATGAAGATGAGTCCGCCATCGTCGCTGTTGCCGATACAGCAGCTGAGCCAGCTACACGGTCCAATTGAGCGCTAGCATTTGTGACAGTCATAATTACTATAGCAAATGAAGTTAGTCCAAGGATAAGAAAGAGTGTTATCCTAGTATATAATTGTGCTTGCATTACTATTATATCCAATATCAAATTAATAAAATCTCCTCAAGCAATGATAATCAGTTTCAAGAATGGATGGTAATCTTAGCGTTTTCCTCATGATTCTGACTTAAGACGGAGTAAAAAGGACTCGTTACCATGGTTTCCAATCCTCTGCGCTATACTCTTAGTTTTACCCTTCAATATACTTCTCAATAGGATGAATCGTGATATGCATAGAATATGAAACCTAGTAATATAATAAGGAGCATAAAAGCTATATATGACTAACACAATTGCCAAGGCCACATCAAAACAAAATATTATCTATCTAAAAGGAACTCCTATTGTTGTATCCAAAACACTTTATAATCACCTTGAAAGGCGAATTGCAAGACGAGGTATGGGTGAGACTGTTTCTGAATATGTAAATTTGTTATCCCGATGGTCTATTGTTGAAGGCGATAGATAAACAAAAATAATCACTTTTCTTTTACTAGTATAATAGATAAGCCTAAATAGTAAACGTATCTCCATTATTCTTAATTAATTTTCTTCTATTCCTCGACCTACCAGACTCATGTTTTTCCTATTTTATTTTATCATGTTTTGATGATTGTTACATAAAAGCAAATTTGTCTAGGCTAAGATAATGCATTACTCTAGACCTAATCCTCTCACACGGTTAATTATTCTTAAATGACCAGCTCCACTTTCTGTTGTCATGAATAATAGATGGTTATCTCCTAATGACATAGTAATTCTCATTATCTTTTCATATTCAGCCAAAACATATTGACCTTGTCCTATTTTCGGTTCAAGCTGGCTACGTGTTTTCCATGAATTAACAGCAAGCTCAAGCGACCTCATACTTTCGTCCTCTGTCAGAAGATTCTTTACACCTTTACGATGGCCTGAATATATTATCTTTCCATTACGATCACAAATAGTAACTAGTCTAATGGTTGGATCCGTGTTCATAATTTTTTCATAAATTTGCTTGTAGTCCATTTCCTTTCATCCGGCCCTTATACAAATGAGAGATATACATTTATAAAAAATATCCTATGCTTTGAATATATCATACTACCAAACTTATTGGATTTTGTTATTTGTTATCTAAAAGTAGCTTAATGATAGTATATTTTGATCATATAGATCATCCATTTTTCTTTTGGTTAAAAATCAAACTCTTTGGTAATATTATTGTAGGTCCAAGAGAATCTCATCCTTGTTATTACCAATTCCAATATTGTAGTCCAGCTTCCAAGCTGCGAATTTTATCGTAGATAATTGAATGATCAGCTCCTACTTCGGTGGTTAAATATAGTAAAAGATCATCGCCAAAAGGCATAGTCATGCGTTTAACCTTTTCGTATTCGGCCAAGACATACATTCCCTTGCCAAGTTTGCTTGAAAATCCATCTCGTATTTTCCAAGCATCCATCGCCATTTTGAGAGATTGTTTGCTTTCTTCATTACTGAGTAAATTCTGTATACCTTCTCGGTGGCGATAAAAGACTATATTCCCATTTAGATCACATATCGTGACTAACCTTATCATTGGATCGATATTCATAATATCTTTGTAATGCTGTTTTATCTTGTATACCCTGATTCTTAGTAATGAACTCATCATATAACCATATATTGCTCCCCATAGAATATGAAATGCAATCGCAATCAGCGCAATGTTTGTTATTGAATTGCTGAGCTGGTCAGCTAATATAGTTTTTTGCCATGCAATCGCTAAAATTACAACTATGTGCTGAATAGAAGGTTGTATTAATAGGGTTGTTATGGGAAGGAAGAATATTAGCCATATGCCAATACCGGCTGTCATGCCTAGAAATGAACTTTTATAGGGAACTAGCAGACGTATTTTTCTCGATCTGATTCCTATGCCGCCGAGTATGGTACCGATCAGTGTGCCAATTACGACATGTAATCCAAATCCCAAATATCCAGCATTTACAACATTGTTCGAACCCAAAATGACTCCAACTATAGAATAGAATGTACCCATAGGTAATCCAGATGCCAATTCTGCAACAGCTACTGTTAAGGATACTAGTAAAGTTGCAATTAAACCAGCAAATGCACCATACTTTACTCCTTTTAACGTTACTAAAAAGTCATTTCTGCTTTTATTTATTGTGTGAACTGATTGACTATAAGTCAGAGTTAATTTACTACCTCCGTGATATGTTTCATTTTTTTAGATACCGAGGGATGAACAGATAATCCCGGATTTTGGCACATTAATACCTAGTTAGTTAAAGATAAATATAAAGATTATTCTAGAATAATATTACAATCAAATATAAATAAATCAAAATGGCTAACATATGTTAAGTTTTATTAGTAGCCATAAGTAATTAAATTGCGTCTGTTAATACCAATTAATTCTAGGTTTTGTAACCTCCTTCCTTGCACTCGAAGCAGCATGGCACTTTACCGCTTGCAAGATACATGATAAATCCATAAAGCCTTGTATGTATAAGCAGATGAAATTGACCCTAGTACGGGTATAATGGATATTTAAATCCGAAACGGAAGTGGAATAGGCCACTTGCCTAGAGAGATTGCTACAAGAGAAATTCTGGAGAGTAGTAACTCAGAATTCCTTGAAGTTATAGATGATGTCTCTCCGATTCTTCCAGTACTATCTGCCCAACTTGACGTAATGTAAACTATAACGTGAGCAATTTCTGAAATTCCTCGTCAGACAATATTCCTTTCTGGTGTAGATACTTTTGTAATATCTGGATGACATCTTCCTGATCTGCCTACCCTACCCTACCCTACCTCTGTCCGTTCCAAATATCGTGGTTGTTCCCAATACCAAGACCAAGATCCAACCGAAGACTGCCATTGCGAAAATGAAAATGACTAATTCAATCAATCTGTACGCCTCCCAGGACAATTAAGGCCTGGTCGCAGTGCGTAAGGACAAGAGGGGCCGATATGGTATTGCTAGTATGTGCCAAAAGCCTCAACACTACTGTTTTGGATCATGGATGATCAAATTCTGGCCCGTTGCAAGGTGATTTTACTCCTATCGAACATATCCCTATAGGTCCGCCTTTTATTGATTCCCCTTTATTATTTTCTACTGATGATGAGGAAGAAGATGAGGTGTTGTTGGACTGATTTTGTTTAGTATTTGCATACGCATTATGAGTATTGCTAGATTGACCACTATACAAAATACCACTGATCCCTAATGCAACAATCGATAAAGCAATTAGCAAATAACAAATCACGATAATTGTCAACATTCCACCGGTATCTTAATAGATCGAATTATAAAAATGCGCCTATTTATGCTATAAGATCACACGATCCTGACCCGTTTCAAGAAATCTGATTGACTAGTTTGCTTTTGTGTTACAAGATATCCTTTCAGCATGGGCACTTTAACATTTAACATCACTCCATTCCACTTCTGGCAAATTCAACAATTTCCTAATATGTTAACAATTCCAGTTTCAAGATCAAATAGAGCATCCCTTGATTAATGTGGCTAAATATTTTCAATAAAAATAAGTATCAGCGGATCTGTATCCTAGACGCTAAAAACCAGTATTAACTGAAGGGCATTTGTAGACTCATTGAAATAGTTTCGTTTCATAAAAATCTAAATCAAGAAGACAGGAAATCAAGCGACCTTCAGCGTGACTTTGAGTCGTGCCAGGAACCAGTAAACGGATGATCACTCAGAGCAGTACAGTGTAGACCCAATCCTTATACGGTTTCATATAATATTATACTATCGAGGAGTATGAGCGGTGAGAAGTAGGTAAAATGGCAAAGGTCACGATGCTACTGGAAATAAAGACGAGAGACGAGCTCAAGATTCTCGGTAGGAAGGGCCAGGCATATGACCAGCTTATACTGAGCTGATAACTGAATACCATCAGCATCAGCAGGCTAGTTATATCTAACATCTATTCGACTATGCCCATCAAGAGTGGTAACTGTATCAAGGTAGCGATATCAATAATGCCAACATCTTATCTTCAAGATAGACCATGGAAGAAAAGAATAATTCTAGTTCTTTTTCTACATACTTTAGTCTTTTATCATGAGTTATAACTTTTGGAAAATTTGGCAGTAAATCTAAAAAT
>JARBAU010000328.1 GCA_029237525.1 Nitrososphaerales archaeon
AAACCCTATCTTTTTGTATCTTACCAAAATCCTTTTCTTGTATTGTTCTATCTCCAATGAATCTTATGTAGAGAAAGTCTGTTGTAACTATTGGAGGTGTTCTTATATCTGCTAGTTGGCTCCATACCCTGCACATATTGTTATTTGCAAAAAAACTATATGCCAAAGCCTGAAACCATGAACTATCTCTAACTTCTACAGCATATCTGAACCTCTTATCTAATTCAGGTATGATATCTCTCAAGCCATTCATACCCTCAACTATTCCCATTGACGGTGGTAGCTGTATCAATAATGCCAAGATCTTGTCTTTGAGATGGATCATGGAAGAAAAGAACAATTCCAGTTCTTTTTCTACATACTTCAATCTTTTATCATGAGTTATAACTTTTGGAAATTTGGCAGTGAACCTGAAATGGGTAGCGGTCTTCTGAGACCAGTTCTTTACCATATATGCGTTAGGCGTCCTATAAAAAGAAGAATCAATTTCAACAAAATCAAACACTTGGGAATAGTAAGTTAACCATCTGGAATTCTCTAGATTGTTAGGATAAAATGGTCCCTGCCAAGCTGAATAACTCCATCCAGAGCAGCCAATATGGTATCGCAAGTGTTAGGACATATACTAAACACTATCGTTATGATAAGCATTGTGAAGATATTTTGCTTGCCAATTAACTGCTTGTCATATTTTTGATGGTCAAATAATCTCGATTATGAACTTGCCTGTGAAACTATCCACTTGACGGCTTTGATGGTCTTGTCGCCTATGATTTTTTTTCTTTTGGTTAAGAGTCTACTGCTAGAAAATAATGCGAACAAATCATTCGTTCTTAGCTAAGTTCTAGTGCTATAGATTTTGGCGGAAAATATATAGGATTTAATTGAGGTCCAATTTTCACTGATCTCAGATAAAGAATAATTCAGCTTCGTATAGTTGTCTGCATTTTTACCGAGCATAACTGAATAATCATAATCTATTATTTTTAGGCCATAACATAATTGAATGATATAGAATAGTTATTAGAATGATCTGCCGTCAGTAGGATCAGAATGATATCTCTCAATTTGGATTGTTGCATGTGTTATGCCAAATTTCCTCTCTAGCAGGGAATTGACTTCCTGTAAAATCAATTGTGATCTATTGGTATCAATTACTACAACATGGGCGGATAAAGCATTCATTCCAGACGTTATGGTCCAAATATGTAGTTCAAATACCCCAGTCACACCCTTTATCTGTAATAAGTCGTTCTTTACTTGCTCATGGGACACATTCGCCGGAGATCCCTCCATTAGGATATGCACCGCCTTTTTTATTATAGCCCATGTCCTTGGAAGCATAAAAATTGCCAAACCAATACTAACTATCGGATCTGCAAGATAGAAGTTACTAGTGAGTATTACTGTGCCAGCCACAATTACTCCTGCAGCGCCTAAAGTATCACTCAGGGTTTCTAGATACGCAGCTTTTATGTTGAGATTTTCTTCACATTTTATATCATTTTTATTCTTCTGATTATTACTGTTGTAAGGATAGTCTATATCGTGATCGCTGTGATTATGCTGATGAGCGTGTACAGAATGAATGCCACCGCCACTGAGAATACTCATGCAAATGAAGTTTACCGCTAATCCAACAGAGGCTACAACGATGATTGGAAAGCCAGGAATTACAGGTGGTTCGAAGATGCGTCTAAATCCTTCGTATAAAATAAATATAGACAGTAAGACAAGGACTACACTATTTAGCAAACTTGCAAGTATTTCCGCTCTATAAAAGCCGTACGTTCTTTGTGGTGTTGGCAATTTTCTAGAGTAATTAGCTGCAAAAAGAGCAAGGGCAATTCCACCTACGTCAGCTAGCATATGTCCAGCCTCTGACAGTAGAGATAGACTTCCAGTCAATAGAACGGTGATTGCTGCTGCAGCAAGATATACCGAGCTAAGTGAAAGAACAATTTTGAGTCTACGTATTCTAATTAATGATTGTTCTTCCATCGATGATATTATGGTACTATTCCTTTACAAACATTCTCAATCAATCTATACTTGTAAGAGAACTAAGACATAATTCCTAAATTTGGAACCTTGCAGTGGTATTGCTTATTTATAGTACATTCTGTAACGGTGAGAGAATTTTCAGCCTCACCTCCCACAGGGCTCTGATAGTCTTAATGCATGTGAATTCGCATAGGCTAAAGTCCTTTTGGAAAGTCATATCTGGAGGGGATACTAATTGGAGTGGCCAGTAAACAAGTGCTATCTCATCATGTGAATTTAGTTTTACAGATTTGTAATTTATTCCGTGTGTTTGCTAGCTACCGTTAATATATACAGTATGTACATTTTTTTCAAGGGTATTAGCGAATGCCGAAAAATTGACTAGCTTACTTCGCCACATATCAAAGAACTGTCCAAGTGTAAAATCTCTCTGTACCGGTGATTCTATATGTATGATTCCAGTTTCGTCATGGGTGTGTAACCAGTATATACATCGATCAGGGATGACTCCGATTTGTGGAGGAATAAAAGTGTGTGAACCATTGACAAAGATATCAAGATGTGCATATCTATGAAAAAGAAGCTGTTCTTCTTTATTGCACTGTATACCGTTTATCACAAACGGGGAGGAAGACGTCTTTGATTCCGATTCCGAGTCTGATTATGACTTGGGTATCAGTGCGTAGCTTGTTATCAATCCAAAAGTAATTGCAATAAGAACGTGGATCTGACTTTTTTGTTACTTTGGTTTCTTTCAACTTATTGCGTACATCATTTTTGTGTTGATCTATTTGCATTTTGGAATCAAAAGATTTTCCACATATATTACAGGTTATATCTTCTTTCTTTACCATAGATTCATCCGATCCAATACGAGATTTTTGAGAATATTTTCTGACTGCTGCACAAAATATAATGTCGAATGATCTAATTAAATTGAAATGTTCATAAGTTTTATAGTACATCTAACGAATAGTCTAGAAAAGCACGTAAAGCATGGAAAATTTATTTTTATAAAGTTCGAATTGGATTATCTATTTTATATTTCTATTAAGAACAGGATTTCCTGAGATATAATGTACTCCAATGAAAATCAATTCAAAGGAAGGGGAGAG
>JARBAU010000329.1 GCA_029237525.1 Nitrososphaerales archaeon
AGATCTCCTTGAGTTATATTAATTGTAGGTGCAGGTACTGTTCCATTCCATGTAAATGCAGAGATTTTATTGCCTTGCAGTAACGTCAGATTCTCTTCTTTAGCTATTAGAGTAATCTTGTGAACTCTTGGTGGATCTTCGTTAGAAATACTTTGATAGTTTTCATACTTACTGGAGTAACTGACGAGTCCATCACGAATCTTACCCCATGGCCTAACCGATGGGGTGATGATTGAATTGCTGCCATAATATGTGCTTATGTGGTATTAATCGACCTAATGAATACACTTTACTTGTGAGCAGAATCAGTGGTAATGCTAGCGTACAGAAAATAGCTACCAATATAGTTATTTCAAATACATTTCCAGAGCTTAATCCCATTAGCCCTGTCTAATAGTTATATCCATATAATAGTATGATTACATCTGCAATCACATGCAATTATATATGCTTTAATATTATAATTCCTATATATTGGTAATAATAATGTATACAAAGGCATCATTGTATGAAAATAGGGTGCATCCTAAATCTTCAAACAAATTACAATTTTCTGAAATATCTCCTATGTGGTCTGAACGTCTGAATCAAGCAAGAGACGATATTTCTCCCTTTGCGCTTATGCGTTCACGATGGTACCATGAACTTACAATTTCGTCAGCGTGTGTAGTGGGTGAGGCATATGGATTTTCTTCGAGTTATGTACATAAATGCAAAACATGCAAAGAACTTGGCATGCAATTTATGTATTATTTTCTAATACACTCAGATTCAGGAATTGAAAATGCCAAACTTGATTTTGAAGATCATTGGAATAAAAATCATTCTGAAATTAAAACTGAAAATGAAAACAAAATAAAAGGGGATGTAAATTCACATTCACAAATTCAGAGTTGCTCACTGTCACTTAATTCTTAGAGTAAATTATGATGGTAAAACGACAGTGTTTGCCACGAAATCGTCTATTATAACACTACCATTTATTACAAGTATTACGATCGGCTTCTTATTGTTGATTTTAGTTCAATCTATTTCTCTAGTTCATAATACACACTATAACAACTATGTCTATGCTAAGACAGGCAAGCATTACACTATAACCATTCCTAAAGGATCAGCAAATCCAGAAGTCGATATAACAAAGTTGGGTCCTAGACAATGGTATTTACCAAGAACGATGACAATAGGATCTAATGACACAATAACTTGGATAAATCAAGACACTGAAGCTCATACCGTTACAAGCGGTACTGGAGGTGGAATGGAAAGCTTAGTTAACGTTAACAAGAAAGGTAGTCCAACAGGTGAATTTAATAGTGGTCTGTTTAAGCCAGGACAATCTTGGACGCACACATTTACAGAATCTGGTGTATACAATTATTTCTGTACTATACATCCATGGATGGAAGGAATAATTAATGTAAAAGCACAGACACAGAACATACCTAAATACCCAGTTACCGATACTGGCAAGCGCATAGACAAACTTCCTGTATATACATTTACTCCAGATGGAAAGCTTGAAGTAGGTTTAAGCTGGAATCCTAAAGCATTACTAACAGGCACGGAAACAACCTTTTTTGTAACTTTTTTTGATCGTGCAAACAATAAACCTAATCTCTTGTCTTTTGATTTTGTCTTGATACAAAATGGAAAACAATTGAAACGAATCCCCACTAGTGCACAGATTGGAATGAGCGTACAGAATTACGTATTTGCAAATTCTGGTCCAGTAAATATTAGAATTGAGAATATAGGCGGTATAAAAACAGCCTTTGCTGCACTTAACACCACAGTATTTAATAATCCCAGTATTTCTTCATCTTCAGCAAGTCAACTTGCCTTACAATACGAAAAATCCAATCAACAATCTAGTCTTTTCCAAGTAAATCTTGTGACATTAGTTTCTATCGTATATGCAGTTATAATAGGCATACCAGCGGCTGTAGCAGCAACTTATATACTTTATAAAAAGGGAATAATTTAATACTGCACATTCATGATGGTATGCCTATGAATATATTAAATGACCTATAAATTTGTGATACTAGTAAATAATATATTATTATTTTAAATAGGGGTGTGGTAAGTAATTCATAACATACATTACACTATTTTCATGCTTTAGATTCATTGTACGAGTAAGTCAGTTGGTAAATACTCATATACATGGTACATACTATAAGAATCAAAGTGAGACAGATATTTCCAATTTGCCACATCAAGAATTACTTCTGTAAATTTGCTTTTATTAACTATATCTTCATCGTTAGTGGATGATAGAAGAATATTGTAAATATATTCTCCTATTAGTATCTGATTAGCCTTTGCAATAGATGTTATCTTCGCAGCTAAGCTTATACTAGAACCAATTATGTCCACATGTGCATTTTCCAAACTCTTACCATAAAGAACTACTAAAACATAGCCGTAAGCCATACCTATCCTCACTGTGATTTCTGGTATGCCATTTGTTCTAAATATAGGATTAATAACCTCTCTTAGGATTCTCAATATTGCAGTTGAACAGTGCAAGGCATTCTTACATGCTTTTATCTCGTCAAAATCCGCTAAAAATAATATGATAATTGCATCGCCTTCATACTTGAAAATATGGCCGCCATAACCTAAAACAGCAATGCCTATCTCTTGAGCAAAAGTTTGTAACACTAAAGCGAATTTGTTCTGAGGTAATGAAAGACTCATTTGAGTTGAGTCATTAATATCTACAAACATAGTTACCAAATTTATTTTAGTATTAACATGTCTTCTCAATATTTTTAAAGCTTCTTCAGTTGACATATTGAGCTGTATGCCATCCATCAAAGTTCTAGTAACCCTAGCGCGAGCTTGTTCCAGTAATGACAGGTTAGTAAACTGAAGCCATCTTTCTACCATAATTTATTATAGCATACCAATAATTAATACATGTTGCAATTTTTGTCATTCTTGCTTCTATTATGTAGGTAATGCTTACTGGAAATAGGGTATCATATCCTTCTAAAATAATAGAAACCAGTTGTTTTCATAATTGTAATGTATTGATAAATGGGTTATCTAATGCATCTTTTGTTAACTTATTCCATCAATGTAAGAAGTAGAAACAGCTGAGATTTGATGCATAAATGGTCTTATTCTAATTAAGATGTATCTCAAACAATGTCAACTAGATCTAACAGTCAAGTATAATTGCAAACGTAACAGCTACTTTTACAAAAGATGTATATAAATACAACTAGATATATATAATCATTGGATTTATCTACCGGTCTCACGTATAATCCACTGTCAGTGCCAGGGCATGATGAGAGAGATGGCGTCAAACTAAAGTCTTGGATGTGAGGAATGTGGTGAAGAATTTGATACTATTAATACTAACAGAACGCCAAACATCTGAAAGCGAAAAACTGACACTTAGAAACAAGCTATTAATTGACTAAGTCAAATATAATTATGTTTATTAGTATCCTAATATTTTTGTTGGTGGGTAATAGTATAAATTGAGTTGAGTACTTTAGATGAAAGTCTACCGAATTAATTCTTTCTCTATATAGTTGGACTGTAAATGACGTATCTAACTTATTTGTAGTGGCAAATAAATTATTTTTAAGAAATAAACAATATTAGAATACTAATGGCAGAAATGTCAACTAAAGAAATTAAGAGATTTCTAAAACAAGGCACCTTTACAGGTAAACTAGCCACCGTTAAAGAAGATGGAAGTCCTCATGTTGTTCCAATCTGGTTTGTATTGGGAGATAATGGCAATAGTAAGAGTAAGGTCGGAGAAATTATATTTACTACTGGAGACACGTCGATCAAAGCTAGAAATATTAAACATGACAATCGAATAAGTATATCTGTAGACGATCAAATCCCTCCATTTTCTTTTGTGATAGTACATGGCACCGCAAAGATACAAAATCCTAAAGGAAATGAACTTCGTAGATGGGCTACTAAAATTGCAGCACGTTATATGGGCAAAGATAATGCAAAGAAATATGGCAAATTGAATAGTAGTGAAGGAGCGGTACTAGTACGCATAAAACCTACAAAGATTATAGCAGAAAAGGATATATCTATAATAGATTAAACCTATACTACTTGGATCTTAGCATTAACAATTAATCAAATCATCAAGTATTGCAATGACATTCTAGTCTATATTTAGATTAGATATATTTTTTCTTTTTTTAGTAATTGTCACAGCTAATTATATAGTCATGAATGAGACCATTACTTACTGCATTACGTACCTTGCTTTGAAGCTGACAGGTCTTATTTTTGAATGTATTCTACTCCCCATTGTTGGTATC
>JARBAU010000330.1 GCA_029237525.1 Nitrososphaerales archaeon
AAGCAATCAGAATCATTACATCACAGTTAAGACAAGACCCACAATATCTTCAATGGCAGGCAATCAATAAGTGGAATGGACAGATGCCATATTCTTTAGGTGGACAAGGAGCAATCCCATTCTTCCAATTACCACAATCCCAGCAGTCCATTTTGCCGCAACAACAACAACAACAAAATCAAAATCAGTCAAAATGAACTTGAAAATTAAGTATAGATTGAATGTATATATAGATACAGATAATGAGTGGTTTTGTAGGAGCATAATCCAATATGGTCGTTGAAAGAATCAAGATATGTTAAATTGGCAAATACTATGTACCGTGTTTTGAGAAATTCAAAAATACCATTGTTTCTTCACAGAAAGAGCAACCATGTCTTTACAATGTGGCAGCATTTAATATTGCTCACAATAGGACAGTACGAAGGTAAGGGTTGTAGGATGTTTGTCGAATGGCTAGTTGAAGCCTATTACCACTAGATTAAGATGTATAACTATAAAAATTGGCAAGTGCCGACCTGGTTATCAGATGAAAATTTGGTTAGCTGCTTCAAAAAATAAAAGTATTCTTTTGTTGGAAATCTTTATTTAGTATAATGTTTACCTAGGCTTAGTACCCTTCCATGCTTGAAATAGTGACTCATACTCTTCGGTAGCAGAGTGAACTAGACCTAGCTGCATCATAAGGCTAAGGTCATCCCGAACTGCACTATGTTCTACTATTTTATTATCAATGATCCTGAATATATGTACTGCTTCATATGTAAAGCTGTGTCCAGTTGGGGGAATGCTAAAAAAATTGCCTACATGTTTACCACTAACAGTTACAAAAATAATCACCTTATCTTTAGAAGCTAGTATATTACGTTCTTCATAACGAAGATCGGCAAATGCCTCTCTTAAGGATTTGACTGTATCGATAAACTCATCTGGGCCCTTGAGGCTCGATCTGTATTTGATGATATTTCTAAATTGGTTAGGAATATTTGGTATATCATTTAATCCTGCAAATCCACGTGACACATGATTGACATAATCAGGACTGACAAATTCATGAACCTTGCTTATATCTCCAGTATTAAAAGCTTGGCCAGCAAGTCTAGCTATTCTGATGTTTTTCTCTTCTAATTCATTAGTTTGATTGGTTTGTTGTAAATTCATGATGGAATAATACACTTAACAGTATAAATGTCTTACTAACTAAGCGATATAGAGTGTTAGATACCAAGCTCGCAGATGTCTTATGACGTAAACTGCAAATATTTAACAATATTCAGTAATATGACTTCAGTTTCGAACATAGATCTATTGTGAGATAAAGCTTCATATGCTCTAATCTTCTTATATTAAAGTGTCTTGGACAAGTGAAGGCATATACTTGACTGGCGAATTTTGTAAGAACTGCGGGCATAGCGTTTCACTTCATAAATTAGTTCCTACATCAACGTTAGATTGGAAGCCATGTCAAGTTGCAAAGTGTATTTGTCGAAATTTTATGCCTAATATAATTAGATGAATATGAAGGCAAAATGAGAATCAACAAAATCGATTAATCCAAAACTGTTTACTAGTCTCACGCGTTTATCAATAGGATTACCTGGATTTCTATGCGTTGCTTTTCCTATGAATTCTAATCAATACTCATACATTCAACACGATAGTGGATTTTGAGAAATTCTAGTTTCATTTCATGAAAGTCATTCATTAATAATAGCATTAGTATCTTTTCGTGTTATTGGCTTCAGTGTTGGTAGGAGTATTCTACACATATCGCAGCATTGAAGTTAAGCTAATTAGACATTTTTGTATTCATCTGATAGTTTATAATATCTGTTCCTGACCTGAAAGACAATTTTCTCAATTTCTTACGGATTGCTATAAAGAGTTAATTTCTTAAATTTGCCTACAGCTATTTCGAGCAGACCAGACATACTTAATCTTTAATACTACGAGATTGTCGTAATGGTCTTACGAAATGAGGCATTGGTAATAATTGGTTTATAATGATTGGTAATGATAGTGTATATTTAAAGGACTCTGTAACTGAATTACACATCTCTGCAAGTAGTTCTGCATATCTTCTTATGTCATAAGTAGTACTTTTTTGTATATCAATTAACTCAATAGGAATAGCTCTAGTTGTAGACGATCTTTGATAGAAATCTGTAATGATATATCTTAAAAGTTCTCCAGCTTTCAGAGACTTGCCTTCCTTGTGCAGAAGATTTATTGCGGAGCTTTCCACTGTATTTCTTTTTATTTGATATTCACTATAATCTTTTGAAAGCCGCTTGGTAAATATCAGTTGCTCAAGTGGTACATTCCTTTCCTTAAGAAGTCTTACATACTTTTGGAAAATATCCCTAACTTTTGGCATTAATACTATAACTTCATTAATAGTACTACCACTAGCCATAATTTCCAGTAATTCATTTTGAAATTTGGAAAAGAATGGGGGTGTATCATGTCTTCTTGCTTCTATTCCTCTTATTTTCAATTTGTTACCATCTTCAAATGCACCAAAGTAACGATTTGGAACTGGCAAAATATCATTTTGTTTAGAACTAACAAAGGCAATCCATTTGTAGATACCTTCAAACGATACTTTAAAACCTGTTTGTTGCCCTATGGCTTTTTTTAATTGCAAATAGTCGGCATAATTATCATCATTATGATCACTCCTTTTTCGTTTTTTTACTTCTATACCGTAATCATAACTTTCCTCCTTCTCCTTCTTTACCCATATAGAATCCACAATTCCATGCAAGATTCTGAATCCACGCCTTTCTGCTATTTTGGCTGTCTGTAATATGACCTGTCTATCGAAGGCACATACTGCAATATGTGCATCAATTCTTCCAAACTTTGCATTATTAAAACCAAGATATCCAAAGGAGGTTACAAGAACCCATTTTAATATCGAATATCTAGCATCATAGATTGCCTTTAATTTTGAGTTGTTGCTGCCACTATTATGAGACTCTATGTTATTTCTTAACTCCTTATACTTGGCACGTTTGTTTAATAATATCTTTAAAGAAGTCGGAACTATTCCAATTCTTCTTTGACATATATTATAGCCTAATTCAGGGACTCTTAGTTTTGAATAAAGGGCAGCAGCAACATCATCACCATTGTTATTATTATTACTATTGATGTTGTTGTTAATGATGTTAATGTCGCAACAGTTACACCTTATGGTTTCAGCTGACAAATTATATTTCCGCATAATATTTGGATATAATGACTCAAAGTCAAATTCAGCTACTTGTTCATGAACTCCTATCTTGGGTTCAAAGATAAATCCACCTCTATCTGCTATGAAAAGCTCTGACAAGTTTTTAAAATGTTCCGCAATAAAAGGCTTCCATGGTATTAAGATACCTTTTCTAGTAGCATAATAGCATTGTAAACTGCTCAAACACTTTCCTATAGAAGCTCTCGCCGTAGTATGAAGGGGCATTCTACAAACCCTAGCTATTTCATATAGACCATATAATCCTGAATCATTTAAAATGAAAGAATTGGATATGTCAAAGTGTATTCTTCCATGTAATTTTATAGTAGTCGGTTTGAAATAAACACGGCCATATGAAAAATAAGATATACCATCCCTCGTTGGCTTTGTCAAAGGTATTTTTTCTCTGCTTAGAATTAGGTTCTGTTGTATATCATTTTGCTCAGCTCTATAAATCAAATAAGGAAATGTAAATGAATCACCGTCTTCAGTAAATATAAAATCAGGATCTATCTTTGATATTTCAGCTACAAATTCTTTGATTAGATCTGCTTCAGATCCACATTCAATTTTAAATGATTCACTTGCATGTTTGATTGATATAGAATTAATTCTATCTGAATATTTAGGTATCTTTGACTCCTTTTGTAAATTTACTTCTATATGGACTGCTTTAAAGTTAGGTGTTTCGTAGTCTGTAGACCATATACTATCATCTCTGATTTCCAATCTTTTTATAGAATGTCCATCATTTTTTTCTCCTTTGACAACTGAATCACTACCATCATCACTGCATCTGCCACCACTATAACCATCTAATCTTATTTCAGATAAAGCAAGTGGAAATATATCGTGTTCATAAAAATAAGACTGTGCCGGTTGTATATCCACATTATACAATCTATACTTTCCAAATTTACCACCGCCTAGTCTTTCAATTCTTCTGGCTAAGGTTGATGCTTTTGTGGAATTTAACAATGTTAATTTTAAAACATTTGATTTTGTAGTATCTATAACTTTTTCATACCGTGATACAAATTCATGATCTTTAATTAATGACTGAATATTTTCGTTTTCTTTACTTTCTAATAATATCGATTTTAGATCCGCTTTGTCATTTGCTGCAACATATATAGAATGAGTCCAATTATTCTCTAGTCTAATAGTAGTATAACTATTATTACTACCATCCTTCTTTTTTTGCTTTATCCAAAAAATCATTTTATCTGCTAATGGATATATATCAAATAACCAACCGGATATTCTACTACTACTACTACTTATCAATGCACTTTCGCGCCCAATCACAATTATTTTTAGAGATCTTTATGATAAGACAATCACTCATTTTCAGTTGTAATATTTGATAAGCCATCTAGTGGACGGGACGGTTACCGTATAATACCATATAAGGTGTAGAGAGAGATACCATCAGGGAGGGCATAAAGCAGTATACATCAACTACTTTAACTAAAGAAATCAAATGATAGATAAAAGCCCCGAGCTTATCATCTATAATACTGCGCACAACCCCGAAGCAAGAATACCAAGAAAGTGGTTAGATAAAACTAGATTCTAAACATTAACTAAAACAGGTCAGGGAGGTTATTATGCTTAAAAATCTCCTTTTCTCTACCCTCCTCCTATTGTTGCTATTGTACTTTCCTAACCAAAACTTCTGGTAATCTCTTTAATGCAGGAGATTTGGGGTCTACCTCAAAAGCCTTGTTTGAATAATATTTCGCTCCAGTATTATTTCCAATATTATACAGTGCCTGCGCCTTGAAGACCAGAGCATCAAGATGATTCGGATCTATCTTGAGAGCTTTATCAAGGTAAACAATGGCCTGTGTATAATTACCTAATTCATTTAGTGACCATCCTTTACCGTCCCACGCATTTACGTAATTAGGATCAATTTCAAGAGCCTTGTCATATGCCATTATTGCTCCACTAAAATTTCCCATTTTATTTAACGCATCACCTTTACCTACCCATTCACTACCTTCAGCAGCAACCTCTTTACTACCAATAATAAGGATACAAAAAAAAGCAACAGATACTATTGATACAATATATTAGCTAATGGTTTCCATATATTTTTATTTTAGAACTATCGTTTTCTTATATATAATATATCTTATAATACTATATTATATAGATGCTTATTATTAGATTAATGGATAAGCAATAGTTGAAAATAATGAATGGTGCTACCAATAGTATCGCTTCATCTGAAACAATAATTACAACTAGATCCGGCAACATCAAAGATAAAGATGTAAAACAAACCACATCCTCAAATTTTGGTTGGTTAGATCGAAAGATAGATGATGCCACCATAGGCTTACGTCCAGAGTTTTCCAGAGACCTTCATAGTATCTCAGAGGCGAATGCACTTACAATAGCGAATTACATTCTGGCAATGAGAGTGGAGATTAACTTGTCTGACGCTTATAGATGGAATAATATCAGTATGCTATATAAATTCTCAAAATTCCATAAAAATAAACCATTTAATGATATAACTAGAGATGATATCATTGCATTCTTGAACAGGAATTTCGCAGTACGAAAGCGATCATTATTTTATGTGTGATATGGGCCTTTATCTTAATTATCTATCTTGCCCGAAAAAAATTAAGAGAATTAGACGTTGAATCGAATTTATCATTAATATGACCAGTTTAGAATAATCATATATCAAAGATGCTCAATTGCTAGATACACAAAAAATGAATTTACAGGAATGAAGAAAAGAAAGGAAAAGAGAAAGATCAGTTAAAAAGTTGGAACTATTCTATATATTGACCCTGCAAATGTAAGGACGTAGAGATAGCCATCATCAGGTCCAACTTGTAGATCAGTTATTCCACCATCAAATCCACTGGCAAATATTAATGGTTGACTATCCTTTGGTGTATTAGATATCTTGTTAGCCAGTGTTCCGTTAAGAACCAGACCTGTTCTTGCTTGATTTAGCTTGAAATGATAAATATTGCCATTTTTGTAGTCTCCCACAAACAAATCATTTTGATATTGTTTGCCAAGTTTTACGGAATTAAAGAACTTTAGTGCTGTAGGAGCTACTGACTTTAACCATATGAATTCTGGAGGTCTGTATTTACCCTTTCCTGCAAAGTCTACCAAGTTAGATGATGGATTAGAAATGACTGGTCCAGCAGTCTCTTTTCCTATTGCCCCTTCTGGAGCCCATATTCCCATTACATGTGCCCATCCGCTGTTAAAGCCAGGTTCAACAAGATTGATCTCATCTCCATATGCAGGACCATTTTCAGTATCCCATAACTTGTTAGTCACGGGATCAAAGCCAATACCAAAACTGTTGCGTATTCCATAGGCATAATACAGATTTAGTGGAGCCGTAGTCTGCCCGAGTGGAGGGTTTGATACGGGTTGACCATCCTGTGTAACTCTTAGTATACCTCCAGTACGATCTGCGGGCGGTCCATTGACTATATTCTCAGATTGGGTTCTATGAGTTTTGAGATCTCCAATAACAGTATATACATTATTGTCAGGACCAATAACTACCTTGCCGCCATTATGATTAGTGCCAGGAAGTGCAGGGAGATTTAGTAGAAGCCTAGGATTACCTAACTGTTGGGTGTTGTTGTTATTGTTGTTTACTAATTCATATCGATAAAGAACATTTGCAAGTGATTTTGCTCCACCACCGCTGCCAGACACTGTATAATACAGGAAGACGTATGTAGGACCATTATTGTGCTTTCCAATAGCAATCCCAAGCATACCTCTTTCATTTTTTGGTGAAACAGGAACTTGAAGTAGGGGTTGTGGAA
>JARBAU010000331.1 GCA_029237525.1 Nitrososphaerales archaeon
AAAGTAGGTACTACTTTATTCAAAGCAGATATGACATCATTTAGGCTCTTTCCTGAACTTGTCAGGACCAACATTACTTGGTTCTTATCTCCTCCAGTTGTTCCACCGCCTCCACGCAGACTTTTAAATGGATATTGATTGTCAATACCTAAGCCTTGACCTTTCAAATCTGAACTAACTTTGTCAAGAAGCTTTGCTGGTACAATAATTGTACTTATAGTATCAACATTGTTAGATGTGGCTCCTCCTACTGCCGATGTAGTATTAAATGAATTACTGTTGGGTTGATTGATAACTGTTAGAGTTCCATTCATTTTATAGTTTGGAACTGCTTTATCACCGCTTGGACCAGAATATGCAAAAGAACCCGTATTATTTGGAGTAAAGAGTTTTGAAGCAGCAAAGTTGTCGAAAAGACCGCTTTCATATGCAACTGTCCCAGATTTATTATCTATCAACGTTACTTGATGTTTATGGCCAGCATCTGCATTAAACCATGTTACTGTAGTACCGGTGTTTACAATTGCATTTCGAGGAAGATAAGGCTGATTGACAACTCTCAATTCCTTTGGTGCTGTGGGATCCTCATGACCCTCGTTTGGAATTTCTATTATGAGATTTTTAATATTCTTACCAAGTATCATGTTATGAGTTTGAAAAGTGTTTGATGCTTTTATATTTGGTTGTTGTTGATTCTGTTGTGCTTCTCCAGCTGCAAATACTGGGTGTATTAACTGATTAGCTGTATTTGATGCAAGTGGTCCAGAGATTATTGATGCAATTATACCAACTAATATGAACACAGGATAGTTGACTCGTTTTAGACTCATCTATTTACAATTGTAAGTGACGTTTATTATACTATTGCAAATGCTTCATTATCGTTATTCTTACTACTCTCTCATTCTTTCATTATGCGCACCAGATATCATAATTATCTCTAAAAATAGCATGATTGAATTGCTACTTCAATTTCTGGTATAGTATGACCAATTGTGAAAGGAAGACCCTCAGACCATGTTTAGATGTGCTGCTCTTGATTACTGGGGCTTAAGCGGTTTTCATAATCTGAAAGACAGAGCACGCAGACGAATTCTCTAAAATCGTAAATTACGACACAAATGGCTGGCTAGGTCTTATTGGCGGACCTCTTGAATACCTTGATAATACTATAGTGACTGTACAGAATATCGCAAATAAAGCAAACAAGGATCCAAATAGGTTAGAGTCATTCTTCTAACATATCCTAACGTAGACATTGATTCAAAAAAACCAATCAGCAACGACAAGTCAGGGCCAAAGATTCCCATTAACTGGAACAATTGACCAGGTAGGAAGTGATATGGAGAGAATAAAACAGATTGGAGTAGATAATATCGTATTTGGAAATAACTTTATTCCTACAGGAAGAAATCTTGACAAGATGTTAGATATTACAAAACAGCTTGCCACATTTGCTAGGTAATAAATATATGGATATGTATATGGATATCAACTAACCAATTACTTTATTGTTCTTCCAAGCTATCACTTTTCGTGGTATAATCAATATAACATATTTCCCAATACCGATTTTTTGGTACTGAGGATATTTATTACGCAATAAATTGTGAGCTTTTTTAAATAATGACATTTCATTTTGATCTAATTTTTTTTTACCTCCTATTATAGAAGCTCTTCCTTGAATCATAATGAAATAAAGTCTTGTCCAGTCCTCATTGTATTCATCTATCAATAATGCAACGTTAGGATTTTCTTTTATGTTCTTTACTCTTTTTAGATTTTCAGGTCTGGATCGCTTAGTTTTCTCATCTATTGGTATAAAGTAGAAATCACGATCATTATCATATACATATACAACTGGTACCAGATGTGGTTTGCATTCTAAATCGACCGTTGCTAACCTAGCCAATCGAGCTGTATTGATTATAGTTTTAGGATATATCATCAGTCATCAATCTTGTTTGTCTACACCTCTATATTCGATATGCAAAATGATAAAGCTAAGCATCTCCTTATTCTGTTAAGAGTGGAAATTATCCTTGTAATCCCCGGTTGTCAGTTCTAAGTCGGCATTATCGGCAGCGGCAAGGTTAATAGATTGGATATCTGTTAGCGGTTACTATGTCTAATACATGCATTGACAAGGTATAGAGAAGACGGTGCCGCAGGAATCTACATAAGAGCTTCTGGTCAGACTAGGCAATTGCTGGAAAGTCTAATACGAATGGATGCTTTGCTACGAGTGATAAAGTGCTACCGATCCGACCTCATTCGATTCGATGCGATATAACTTTGAACAATTGTTATAGACAATTCAAAGTATGAAAATATAGAAACAATAGAGGAAAAATTAAAATCACTCTTTTTTGTCATTTTTATTAATTACAGTGATCACGTCTCGAGACATCGTCTAAATCGGAAAGTGTGTTATCCGCTTGACAAAAGATTACAAAATGGTAGGTAATCGTTTTAATAATTTGTTGTAAATGATATAAAGATATGTATGAAGAACATGCGATAAAGTGTTCATCGTGTGGCAAATTGTTTACATCAAAAGAAAACGAGACTGTTTGTAATGAATGTTACAAAGAGCTTGAGAATATAAAATTCTGAATCTAATTATACAAACATCACCTACAGTCCTTACTCGAAGCTTTTGACCGTAACGACAAATTTATGCCTGCACAATGTCTTACAAATAACGAATGTACAAAAGCCGGAGAGTTCTTTGTCAAGGAATCCCTTAGCGCAAAAATGGTGACATGTAGGTAATTCGTATTAACTATACTTCCTATCGCAATTGCAATATTTCAATAGTTCACTGCAAAATACTGAAAAAAAAGTGAAATTTAACAACCCAATTTCGGATATCTTGGACATGAGAGATAATGCACAAAATCAGAAGAATTCTTCCCTGACGTTGGACATCTGTTTCATGTTTGTAACCGTAATCAGCTATATCAATAATATTAGATCTGATTTCCAAACAAACCGTAAAGAATAAAGGAGTCAGACTAAACTTCGTCACCTTAAAGTGAGTTCTAAATCAGCCAATGGAGCATGTTAAGACAATTAAGATTATCTAATGTATGGATTGTTTTATAAAATTCTTTAATTCATTACGATCTTTTTCTGGCAGCTTACTTAATATCGCGGCGACCCTCTCTTGAGGCATCTGTTTTATAACAGTAGCTATCTTATTCTTGGGAATATTGTTAAAAACTTCGACAATGTCTTTTTGAGCTAGATGGTCTAGTGGAATCTGACTAACAAGCTCAGGAGGAGACTCTACCAACAGCTGAGCTACTAAATTAGCAGGTGGAAGTGTATAGGAAGTAACTGGCTGTAATGCTTCTACCTTTTGTTGGTCTAAAGTGCTTGAGGTTGAACTGGAATTAGTTCTAATTCGATTATCAGAAATTCTGTTCACATCTGCCACGACTGAAAATACGGCGGTAAATGCCTGTTCTTTAGATGTGAGAGCAAGTGAGCTACCTATGAAGGGAACTGTTGCTGAATATTGTAGTGGTTGAGTTGAATACTGAGGTGTGATTGTGGAAATACTAATATTTGAGGATTTACCAAGTGTAGCTGGCGTTCTAGGCACCGTTATGCTTTGCATATTATCAGTCTTATGATAAAGATGATATATCTGTAAACTAATTGGTTTGTTTGCAGTAAAAGTAATTGTGCCTGAATAGATCGTACTTTCATTTACCAGAGGAAGTATCGTCATAGATTGTTGTTGTTCATGACTACTTGAGCTATCTATCACGGAGGATTCTGCCCCATTAAAAGCAAGTCGATAAGGCTCTGAAGTTATTGTAGTATTTAGAAGAGTAGCAAGATCGTTGTGAGAAGTAGGATATGCATTTATTCTATCCATGGCGGGCTCGGCATTTAACACATAAGAATTGTTTTGATTTGATGGCATATGTCCAAGCGTGGTAGATAGAAATAAAAGGAATATACCTAATGCAGTAACAGTAGTACCAAGTATGAAGTACAGAATAGATGTCTTTCTCAAATTCAAGATTATCTTCCTTGAGTTGGACGTGTCAAGGTGTTCTTAAGAAGATTCCCTATGTCCAGTAAGGGTTCATGATTCTGATCAGCATCATCCTTGAAGTAACCACGGCCAGAACTGTCGCAAATAGTTTTGATCGAAGAGCCAGAAGCTGTTAATGCATCACGTATGTTGGATAACGATGCATATGGGTTTTGTGATTTATATAATGCCGCTGCTCCAGATACGAAGGGAGCAGCAATACTAGTACCACTTATAGTTGCATATTCACTGTTTTTAGAGGTCGATTTTATATATACCCCAGGGGCTGCGATATCAATAACAGAGCCGTAATTACTAAATCGTGCAAGGGTATCATCGTCATTAAAGCCTGACATGCTTCCAGCATCGACCCATAAAGGACGTCCCTTTGCTCCACATATTCCATCCTGGTCAGCAATTGCAGATACGCTAATAACATCTGTGTTATTGGCAGGTGAAAATGATGAAGCGTCTGCATGGCTATTACCTGATGCTACAACATATGTTACATTTGCTGCTACAGATTTATGTATTGCCTCATCTAATGCTGATGAATTGCACTTGCAACCGAAGCTTAAATTAGTAACATCGATCTCGTTTGCATGTTTTGTTACGTACTCTACTGCAGCTATCACAGAAGATATTGAGCCTTCGCATCTTTTGGTAGCGTTATCCCACTCAAGCACTTTAATAGACCACAGCCTTGCTGCTTGTGCTACCCCTACTAATCCAAAAGAATTGTGTTTTGCTGCAGCAACTCCTGCCACGGAAGTACCATGTCCACATTCATCATTATCTGATGAAACAGTATTTCTCGAAAAAGGTGGATAAAAATCTGTTCTATTCTTCTCAGAATTTAAAGTATTAAGCCCAATTTTTTCAAGATTGATATTATCAGCCGCTAAGGTATTATGAGAAGAAATAGGCTTTTGAGGAATTATCGTAGATGTGTTTCTGTATACGTTAAGATCAGGATGAGATAGATCAACACCGCTGTCGATTATAGCAATATCTGAATTTACCGTCTGAGAACCTACCTTTGAATCTGAAGTTGTCAACAT
>JARBAU010000332.1 GCA_029237525.1 Nitrososphaerales archaeon
CGTATATCTTGTTGGTAGGAAGATCATAATAGTACCATGCAGGATGAATATTTGCGTCGCCTTTCTCATCCACTGTTCCAATATGTACATTCAATTTTCCAGCTGCCAAAAAATCCTTCGTCTCTTGTTCATCTAAAGGCCTGCCAAATCCCGGACTAGCTTCTAAAATCTTCAACGAAATTCAGAATTTATGACTTGCATTCTTATTTAAGTTCTTGGTCATAAATCTTCCTTACATTAACTGTTTGCAAGATGATAAAACTTAAAAGAAATATAATAAATAGAATATTTAACGTATAATGCACCTAGTGATAAACAAAAGCCGTGAATATCACGGTAAAGTCTAGATCTATCGATGCTATCTATGAATTGAATATAGAAAAAAAGAATCCATAACAACATTGATAATGAAGATGCCGATAAAGATCCAGATCAGCAAAATCGATTCAACTCGAATAAATAACATACCAAATTATATATTTGAAGAAAAGATACATATTCCTCTTTTCAATATTCAGAAAACAGATTGGGATAAGAATTAAAATATAGTATATTAGAATCCATAGAGTGACAAAATCATATCCTAAAGTAATAAATCACATTGGAGTTAGTGTTACTGACCTCAATAAGGCCGTTAGTTGGTACGAGGAAGTATTAGGCTTCACCGTTCTTAGGCGTGAGACAATTAAAGTGGAGGACTCTTCGCTAGCATCATCAAATTTCAAAGGAATTTTTGGTCCAAGTTTCAAGAGGGTAAATGTCGTTTGGCTAAGCTCGGGTAATTCGGTCGGTTTTGAACTATTTAAATTTGAGGATCCTAAGGCTGAGCAACGAACAAATAATTTCGAGTATTGGAAAACTGGTGTTTTCCATATTTGTATAACTGATCCTAACATAGAGATAATTTGTAAAAAAATTACTGATAGTGGAGGAAGGCAGCTAACTAACATATTACACGTGAATAAATCCAAACCGCATCATAAAATGGCATATTGCCAGGATCCCTTCGGAAATATCATTGAAATTTTCACGCATAGTTACGAACAGTTCATTGCGAATACCTAAATCCATTAGATCTCAACTCTGTGATATCAATGTCTAACAATCGCCAAACATATAGAAAATAGATTATGTCATAGCTGGTCATCGACAATCAAGACTCAAATTAATTGTAGAAAATATTGCGGAAACAATAAACAAATATTTCATGTACTATTCAGAGCTGTGAATAAGCCAAATGATGTACTGTATACAATCAGGCATTTTGCTAATTATGCTAATTATGCAAGTTGTATGCTAATTGTGAAGCTCATGAATACACCTGGTAGTATTATCTCTATTGATTCGTACCTGAATTACAAATATGCGATATAGATATGAAATTGAAATTTTAATCAGGAAGATGAGGATAGTCATAGACATTGGCAGCGGCCAATGGTCTTGTTACACGGATTGAAGGTTAATACTGGAAATCCAAATTCACCTCAGAACAGGTTAATTTGATAACCTCTGCCAACAGAATTTATGAGCGATTCAAAAATCGGCTGTGAAAGCATGCACTTATTTAATAAGAAATGGTTCCAGAAATAGGCACGAAGGTTCTTTTTATTCTATTCATTAATCTTAGAATCTCATCTGCAATCACGATTTTGTCTTGTTTGACCCTATCGTCATCACATAATACAGATTGAGCTCTATGCCAGGTCTCTTCGTATTCTGGATTTTTTATAATAGGTATGTCATCTGAGTCTGATGGATCGAATAAGTATATAGTCTCGTACAGATTAGGAGAAATAGAATCAATGTGTTGCCTTGAAGATCTACTCAAAAATACTTTCATTTTCCTGTCTTCATCATATACTAGCCTGACTCTGCCGGGCAAAGATGTCTTACCTGAAGCGGAGAACTTCATTCTTGGCTTTGAATTTGAAAATGCTGTCTTCATACTGAATCCCAGAAAGTTCCTATCAATGTGTTTGTAGAATCCGGCACCTAACCCATATGTCATGTCATTAGGATCAAGATGATTTTTTATCAGCTCCTTATCAAAATATATTATTCTTTGAAAATCCATATCTTCTCCAATAATACATGATAGGTATTCTATATTGTGAGATAATTTATATTTCAAAATAGCAATCCCCTGATCCAGAGTATCGCCAGAGTCAGGTCTTAGGACGAGGTGTACCTTTTTATCAAGCGCAAATGCAACGACTTCTGGCATATACTTTTTAATGAACTGCCAAGAATCATACGTATCTATAACCACGGAAAGCATTCGCCATTCCACATTTTTTTTATCTGCTACTGCAGATATCGCGTGCTTGTATGCATCGATTTCTCTATCAAATTGTTGTACGACCTTATGGGCCATTGCATTTATAGAGGATATTCTGATACTACTCGGAAGATGCTGCCTTAAATGGAAGTCATCGGTACCAGGCAAAAATAAGCACCAGGCCATACCACCCCAGTAAGCAGATTCTAATGAGGGATATCCTCTAAATCCAAACGAATGGATCTTGGTAGGTCTATAATTGCTGTGATCAAGATATCTTCTCATTTCAAATGCCATGGTGGCACATCCAGATGGAAAAAAGGAATGTACAAACATTGCTTCCCACCATGAGACTAGCTCCCCAAAACCCTCCACCGTATTAGAGATCTGAGAAAAAGGGGTTCCTCTTGGAACATAAGTTCCTTCCGGTAAAGCTTCAACCTGTAATGGAATTCTACCATTTAGCTCGTCTACTATCCGTTCGAACATTTTTCTTGAAAATGGCATGTCCATTCTAGTAGCATGCCTTTCAGCATCATCAATCATTTTAGAAGTAATGCAAGTATTAAGAGTTTGTATCACATTTTCCCAAAAACCAAATAATATCATACTTCTATTTCGATTGTAAATATGAGATGTTTCCCAATCTACATTACGCTTCATTAACCAATGTCCCAAATTGTAGACATCGGTCAGGACTAGTCTGTTTTTGTATAGTCCGGTTATCCCCATCTAGTAATTAAAGGCACTTAGAAACTATTTAAGATATAGATTTGTACTCTACATTCAATTCAATTTTCACTTTCACTTTCAAGTCCCTTCTAGATAATAATAAATCATGTCCGATTTCAAACTATGATTGAGACGGACTCGACTGTCGATAGGACTTTGAACTAGCACTTGTTTCTAATACGTAGAAACCTTTTAATTAACGGCAAGATCAAATGACATTTTCACAGACTTTTCGTCAGATCAAAAATACAATACCATGTCATTGTACATAACTCTGCAGGATTAATCTATATTTCAGATTAGGATTATCCGGCTATTAGTCCAATAAGCATCAACACACTGAATATTTGCTAAAGCGAGCAAGAGCTCTTACAATATGTGATGATTTAAGTATTAAGGAACTAGAACAAGAACAAGTAAATTATACGGCGGTCATCTATATATTGGAATGAAGATAAGTATTCGACAGATTATAACAGCTAAGTTATAGACTCGTTATGGCTTTGAGATTACGAGCCGATCTTTATCGATTCTGACAAGTA
>JARBAU010000333.1 GCA_029237525.1 Nitrososphaerales archaeon
AAATAGACATAGCCACACTTGATATCTCAGGGGTAGTAGTCGATAATGAAGACATACCTCTTATAGAAAATAATTTAAAACATTATGGTCAGGTCAAGGTGAATAGAGGACATGTAAGAATTATTACATTAAACACTATTTTAAGTGCATTAATAGTAGCAGGTATAGTATCTGTTGCCCTGTTAGCTCATGGTCTTAATGAGGATTTTTATAAGGAAGTTTTTGAACATCATAACACCAAGGTTATCCTAGAAACTGCCTTAACTATTGGTTCATCTTCAGTTGCAGGATTCTTCTTAGAATTGTTAGTTGTTTATAGGGAAAAGAGAATAACGCACGACTGATTTTAGCAAGTATTTTTTAATATGTTGAACAAGTGCATGACTGACGACAATGTATTCTTCTTATATTGTCTCTCTATTGCCTTTGTAAGAAATGGTTTTCTTGCATATATCAAAATGAGGAATCTAACAAAAGTGAAAATATAAAGTTAGCACCAACCAAAGAAAACTCGCCTATTCATATTACACAGCTAGACGTTACTGATCAGCCTACGAACGAAAATAATGTGATACAAGTGGGTCACAAACCTAAAATACGAGCTAGATATGATTAGTCATCACTGATTGTATAGAACAAAAAGTGTGATATTGTATTTAGGACCATTATTAATATGTATACTCGCGTTATTCTAGAATGTAGAGTTCTTTCCTTCCTACAATGATAGTTTACGATATAGATTATGCAGTATTGTTTCTAATGTTATCATCTAATACGGAGTACCTTTCGTTTCTCTTTGGTTTTTTAGTGCTTCTATAAACCACTCAAATTCTTCAATGAATCGTTTTACTCTCATTTCGTATCTTTCATCGATTAATTTTCCATTGTTGTCAAAAACCTCATGTACTCTTGAAATGGGAAATGATGAAGGTATAGATGGTGCTCCCAGTTCAGCAAATATTAACCTCATTTGCTGAGCAGCATTAATTCCACCAAAGCCTCCAGGAGAGTAAGACACAATGGCAGATGGTTTGAAATAATATTCTTCCAAAAAGTAATCCAAAGTATTTTTCATTGCAGCAGAAGTGCTGTGATTATATTCTGGAGTAATAGGCATATAACCTTCTGCAGATTTGATTTTTTCATGAAGACTGATTAGCGTTTCTGCAGGCTTTGTCATTTCTTTATACATCCTGTCTAGTAAAGGCAAATTAATCTCAATAGGATCAATAAAATATACAGTATGATTACGACCTTTGAGTTTATCTTCCATCCATCGAGCTACTTTGATACCTTGTCTATCACGCCTAACTGAACCCACTATTAAAGCAATTTTGGCCATAAGCATCTTTTCTATGTAATCATACTATTATTATTATTCATGTATATGCTACATGTTAGAAAAATAAACCCTAGAAAGTTAAAGTTTCATAGTGTATATTTACATGGCAAAAAAAGGTCGAATGGTTCAGGGTGATGTATTTGTTGCGGCCAGCAGCTACCTGGCAGATTGTTAGGCTTATTTCTTGCTTAATATAATCTAAGGATTTTTTGTGCCTGCTGGATGTAATTACTGGGTAGTTGTAATAACCACATTATTATTATCATCATCATTGCCATAATCACTATTATCACTACTGTCGCTACTACTGTCTTCGCTTTTATCACTGCTGTAGCTTCCATTACCGTTATCTTCTTGATTTTCATGATGCTGACTGTTTCTAGTCCCATGATGATCATTACTACTATCATGTTCATGATGCTGATCGTTAGCGGTATCGTGATGCTGGTCCTGACTAGCGCTATCACCACCACTATTAGTAGATGATCCTGATGAAGTTGGGGTAATCGGAGGGTAGGAAGATGAATTAGGGTCATTCGATCCTTTTTCTGTAGTCTTTGCATACAAAGGAGTTGCGAGACTATGTGATGATATAGATGCCGCAAAAGATAATACCACCAGGGATAGCATAAGCAATTTTCTATTTCCATTTATGAAGATGCGAGTCAATTCTTGTATCTTAAACTTGGTATTATTATTATATGTGGATTAAGACACTTATGTAGACAATTATAAACTTGCTATTTATTACAAAAGACACTTAGATAAGAAACATTAAAGGTCAATAAAATCGCATAAATTATCAAGTATCATTTTAAACTACTCATTGGTGACAATGGCAAAATCCTCTAAGATAAGTTATGTTCAAGTATTGGCCTTTTCGGCCTACTTAATCAGGTTAGGTTATTTATATCAAAAATGGTATTGGTCTATTCATTTTCTAGCTAATGCTAAAATAGTAATGTAATTATCAATTATAGTAAGTATAGAGGGCTAAGATGAATAAAGTAAAAATAGTTCTCTATCAACAGAAAAAGACAAAATCTAAAGAATAAAACACATGACCTACTTCTCGAAGGAATCAATGATTCAAATGAGTGCAATTGATGCATTTGGAGCGTATAATAAACCGGCAGTCAACGCTATAAATGATCCTCAGAACAATGCCTAATCATAAGTAGTCGAATGGTTTAGTTAAATAGAAAGTAATAAGAAAAACTAATTCACCATTTTTTTCTAATTTCTTTGTATTAACAAAGAATAGAAATAATTAGCCGTACTTCAGTTAATAATCTAATTATGCTAACGGTATTTTCTAAAATAATCTTAATTCATAATAGTAGTACAGATTCCAAGTTATTTTAGTAGAATAGTAAATCAAGTTTTTGAGCTCAGCATAGAGATATGCTGATTAACAGCAGTCCAGCTTTACCATTCTTGTAGTGCTATTCAAATGTACCACTAACTCTGAAAATAGTATTCTGCTATACTTTCTTAATTGGATTGGAATACTTAAATGAGGATTTCAAGGAATGTCTGTATAAATAAGCAAATAGCATATAAACAAGAACTGCCGACCTATTCAGAATAGATTCTTTTAATAGCACAATTATATAGCATCAACTGCAGTGGATTCATTGAATTTGATAAGACAAACTGGGGTAATCACGTTCTATTAACCAAACCAGATACCAAAATAAAGAATGACAGATATGAAATAATTCCATTTTCAATTCTTCAATTCTTTATGTTCATGATTATTTTCTAAGAAGGTAATTATTGCCCTGTTAAACTCATCAGGATGCTGATACATCAGACCGTGTCCGGCATCAGTTATTCGTATGAGCCATGATCCTGGAATTCCCTCTGCTAAGGTCAAAGAGTCTGGCGCAGGATCGTCATTTGTTCCAACTATGATCAAGGCAGGTTGAGTAATATTTGAAAGAGTATTACAAGAGCCTGTCCAAGTAGTTGCTGCTTCTAATTGTTGTCGTTGTATTTGTTGAGATGCTTTTTCTTTACTTTCTAAGTAGGCCTTAATTGGAAAATAGTTTAGATAATTTGGATGCGCTTTAAACCAGCTGGCTGGTGCGAAGAACAGAGGTGCAAGTTTCTGTATTCGCTCTTGTGTAGACATCGATGCATTCGTAGTGATCTGTAATACTTCATGGGGTGTTGGTCTATCATTCAGACCACCACAGCTCGTGGCATATAAAATAAGATTATCTACTTTGTCAGGGTATGTTAACGCCAATTGTTGAGCAATAAATCCACCCAGGGACCAGCCTAAGACATCGGCCTTACCTATTTTTAAAGCGTCGAGCAAGCTCGATGTGTCATTTGCGAACTGACTGATTGAGAACTCTTTCGTCCCTACAGTTGATTCACCAACCCCTCTATTTTCAAAAATTATTACTCTATAGTTTGCTGATGCTAGTTGCTCTAACAACAGAGGATTCCACATATCCATAGTTGCACTAGCTCCAGTGATCAGAATAATTGGTTTAGCGTCTGGTCTACCTATCTGTTTGTACGCAATACTTATATCACCAACCTTGATGTGTTGAGAGGGCATATTATCTAAAATAGAGGCTTTTGATTGAAAAGAAGAAGCAGAGGATAAGTTGTTACTGTTATTTAAGCTGCTATTTGCATACGATGTGGGAAAAGCATTATTGTTTAACAATATACTAAAACATAATATCACCATTGCTGAAGACACGATCGTTTGATTATTGATTTTCAATTTTATTGTTACCTTCAAGCTCGTTAGTAATTGTTGCTGAACAAGTTATAAAGGATATAATGTTTTGACTTCTGCGAACCGACGTACCCAATCTGGTGGAACTTGATTGTTTGGAATTGATTCAAGCCAATCTAGATAAACATGCCAACCAGGAGACAAACTTAAATCTATTGATTTGGTGAGGCGGCTATGAGTCATAGTAAGGAGTGTATCACCTTTATTATTCACTCTATCGTTAATATTAGAATTAGATACAAGGTTTAGACAGTAATTGCTAAAAGACGCTGCTTGACTAATATCATTTGACTCATGTCTCTGACATTTTCTTGCATTACCTAATATTAAAGACTGTAAATTTGTGTTACTTACTCAGAGTATTATAGAGTGTTATTATACGCAATCTTTCGTAACAAATAATATCAAAGTAGAAGATAAATAACCAGTTGAACATAAAACAGTTGCAGACAAGACACCGATACCAGAACTAAAAATCGGCACTAATATCCTTACTTATACCTGTACTGTTTTGAGTGGATGAACGAAATCTTTTTCACATTATCTGGAAAATCGGCCGCGTATTTTAATAATAATAATAATAATGCATTCTCAATATCGTTATCAATTCATAACCATCAATACTTCTATGTTCCGGAAGATCGCCTTAGACGACTAATTTGGCAATTGTCCAGAAGCCGATGGACTACCTAAGGATGTCTGTATATTCTGCTATTAATTTCACCCTTCAAGTTACAATTTTTTCTATATGTTCATCTTTTTCATGAGTAATTCTCTGGTAAAGTTTCAATCTCGGATATCAGATCCCAAACTGAATTATGTCTGTTCTTATGCTCGATTTCTATCATTTTCATGATAGCACGATCTAGTCTTGAGGAAATGCTAGAGCGATGTGTTGAAGGAGGTTGCACTACCTTTTTTACTAAAGTATTATTTCTATCCTCATAAACGATAGGCTTCTTGGAAGTAAGCATTTCGTAAAATATTACCCCGATTGAAAAGATATCAACACGACCATCGATATTATTGTTATCATATCCGAACCATTGCTCTGGAGCACAGTAAATCGGCGTTCCTCCAAGCTCTCCTACTGCAGCAGTTAACGCTATAGATTCTCTTTTAACATCTTTTCCTAATCCCCAATCAGCGACCTTGACTTCAGATCTATTAGGAGTTATGTATATAATATTGTCAGGTTTGAGATCTCTATGGTATATTTTCTCGCTGTGAGCCTGGGCTAGAGCATTGCATATAGGTAGGATAATTTTGTCAATTGTCCACTTGGTTTCAAATATTTCACCACGACTAAACTTTTCATCGATTTGTTCTCTTAGCGAACCGCCGCTCAAGTATTCCATTACGTAATAGGGATTAAAATTAGGAGGATCTCCACCTACATTCCACTGAATAATTTTGACTATGTTCGGGTGATCTAGTTTTGAAAGAATTTTTATTTCTCTTTCGAAGCGATCTTTGTTAATATTATTGAAGTTTTCTAATTCTTTTAGCGCATACTTATTGTTATCTTCACCGATTACACCATATACTGCCCCAAAACCGCCTGAGCCTAAACGCTTCACGATATTGTATCTCAATGTATATCTTTATGTTTAAATGGGCAATACACTTTATACAGATATACGGTTTTTCCCTTTGTCTAGTCTTTCAATAATTTCATTGCAATCAAACTTTTATTACTTACCCTTCAAGTTATGGTCTTTAAGTCCAGACATAGAATAGTATGATAATGGGCCAATAACTTGCTCGTATCATGACAACACGTATGTTAGATTATACTAGGTAATTGAAGTTTTTACTAATGCCATTTTAAGCTCAGCCCAAGTTAAACAATAAGAGCATTCTAAAACTGACAAAAATTGGATTTGAGTCTTTATGAAATTTATTCTACAATTGGTCTAATTCTGAATCTGGTTTGACAATTTAGAATTCGTCAGATATACTGAGTATCTGAGTTTGGCCAGAATTAACTGGATATTGAGAATGATTTGACCATTTTCTCGATTGCCGGAATGTGTTTGACGAATTCTGATTTTGCCTCAGAATAGGAGATGGTGTACACAGTGTTACCTTTTATAGTCCAGATATTCATAGATTGAAATCCTGCTGGGATTGGTACTGGGCTATCGAACGTATACATCATCTTGTGCGCCGGAATTCCGGATAGTACAATGTCACTAGAATTTATCATATGAAATCCAGGCATACTTTTTGCAATTTGCAGATTTTGATTGGTCAATGACTTCAGATCGCTAATTTTGTTCCCAGTCTTTTCAATGGATAACGTTACGAAGGGCATAAGTTGCTGGTGTTCGCTTTCTACAGCAGGCATGAATTCGACTGTATGACCTCTGGATGTTATGTTTTCTACAGGCCTCCAGGAAACTGGATGTATGATTTGAATTCCTAAATTGGGATTTCTATATGGTACGAACTTTATCGAGTTGTAATCTGCAGGTGCGGACATATTCATGTGTGAAGATGCCATATCCATCTGTGCTTGTAGCACTTGAAAATGATCAAAAGTGTATGGAATGCTTGCCATTGCTAATCCTAGTAAGATTGATATGATTGTCCTGTTCGAAGTATTCAATTTCTTATATCCGAGGAGTAGCTGGGACGAATTTATATAACTTTACTTCTGTCTATCTATCTAACTAACTATTTTATTAACCTTCAAACTACTCAGACCAGTTCGATTTTCGCAAAATACTGATCGTTATTTCCATTATTCTGAGCTCCTGATACTTTGGTCAGTCATCTACTACACAATCCGATCGATTACTTGCTACCCCAGCCCTACATTACATTTATCCGAAAGACTACTATTGCTCCAATCTTTATGTAGTGATATTGGTCATCGACTTGCCTACTTATTCATTTAGTATCCGTTGAACGAAGCAAATTAAGTGCTGATCCTGCTTGGAACCATTTTAATTGATCATCATTATATGAATGTTGTAAATGTATAATCTCGTTGACCCCGCTGCCATGATGTAACGTACATGATACAGATTGTTTAGGCTTTAACTCGGCAAGACCCGTGATGCTGATTCTGTCGTCTTCAAGGATCTTATCATAATCCGATAAATCCATAAAGGTCAGTGCGAGTACGCCCTGTTTTTTGAGATTAGTTTCATGAATTCTTGCAAAACTTCTTGCTATTACTGCTGCGCAACCCAAATATCTTGGCGTCATGGCCGCATGTTCCCTGCTGCTACCTTCACCATAGTTTCTGTCGCCTATGATAATCCACCTTAGACCCTTGCTTTTGTAATATCTGGCTATATGAGGATATGATTCACTCTTGCCATCAAGAATGTTCTTACCAGTTCCAACATCCTTATCGTGGAAGGCATTGATTGCACCGAGAAGCAAATTATCGCTAATCTTGTCTAGATGTCCCCTGTACATCAACCACATGCCGGCTGGTGAAATATGATCAGTAGTACATTTTCCTTTCACTTTTGCCAAGATTGGTAAATTTTCGAAATCCTTACCATCCCATTTAGGAAAAGGTACTAACTTTTGTAATCGTTCACTATTTTCATTAATTTTTACCTCAATGTTTGCAGGTTCTTCTGAAGGTGGAAGATACACACCATCTATATCCTTAAAACCAGTTCGTGGAATCTCCGGTGCCAACTTTGGAGGCTCGAGATTGAATTTTGTTCCGTCACTTGTACTCAATTGGTCATTAATAGGATTGAATGAAAGCCTACCTCCGAGTGCAAGTGCAATAACAAGCTCTGGACTAGCAATAAAGTTCATAGTGTTTCTCTTACCATCGTTTCGTCCTGGGAAGTTTCTATTATAGGAAGTAACGATTGTGTTGGGTTCGTCTTTCTTTAGCTCAGACCGCTTCCACTGCCCTATACAGGGACCACAAGCATTTGCTAATACATTTGCCCCAATTTTCTTTAAGGATTCCATTTGACCGTCTCTTTCTATGGTCGCACGAATCATCTCAGAACCTGGTGTAACTTGCAATGGAACTTTAGTTTTGATTCCCCTGGCATTTGCTTGTTCAGCTATGTCTGCAGCCCTAGACATATCTTCATAAGATGAATTTGTACAGCTACCTATCAATGCAACAGATATCGAGTCCAAGTAGCTATTTTTCTTTATATCATCTGCCATTTCGGAGATGGGTCTTCCAAGGTCAGGTGTATGCGGACCTACAATGTATGGTTCAAGATTAGATAAATTGATCTCAATTAGCTGATCAAAATACTTTTTTGAATTTACACGATCCTTAATTATATCCTCTTCAATCTCTGGGTCCTGAATTAAGAGATCGTGATGCTTGTTGGCAACATCTGCTATCTCCGCCCTCCTAGTAGCCTTAAGGTAAGTGTCCATTCTATCGTCGTACGGAAAAATGGAGGTGGTAGCACCTATTTCAGCCCCCATATTTGTAATCGTTGCTTTTCCCGTACAACTTATTGATCTGGCTCCAGGTCCAAAATATTCGATAACTGCATTTGTTCCCCCAGAGACCGTTAATTTGGTTGCTACGTAGAGTATTACATCTTTTGGAGAGGCCCATTTATTTAGTTCTCCAGTAAGATAAACTCCAATACGCTTTGGATACAATAATTCCCATGACATTCCAGCCATTACCTCAGCAGCATCCAGACCACCTACTCCTATAGCTATCATCCCTAAACCTCCAGCGTTTGGAGTATGTGAGTCAGTTCCTATCATAAGACCCCCAGGGAATGCATAGTTTTCCAGAACTACTTGATGGATGATACCTGCTCCAGGTTTCCAAAACCCCAACCCGTATTTGGAGGCAGCAGATTCGAGGAATTGATAGACTTCATTATTTTCATAGATCGCGGCTTGAGTATCTGGTTGACTACCTACCCTTGCCTGAATCAAATGATCACAGTGAACAGTTGTTGGAATAACAGCTCGGATCAGACCAGCTTGCATGAACTGCAAGATTGTCATTTGTCCTGTGACATCTTGCAAGGCAACCCTGTCTGGATTTAAAAGTACATAACTTTTGCCGGGTACCAACTTGTCATCTGTGTAAGGTGTCATTGTTCGATCTATATGCCCAAGTAAAATTTTTTCACATACTGAAAGTGGACGGTTTGTATTTTTTCTAAACAAATCGATATTATTATTTAATTTTTCGTACACTTTGCTTACAAGAGATGGTGTTGTCTCAACATTGAGTTGGAATTCAGAGCTAGTTGTGGTGCTCATTATCAAACAATTATCATATGTCATCAATATTTCAAATAGGTTTTGTTATGTCTAAAAGTACGCATATTTGTCAATAAACGCAAAATCAGGTATATTTGGTTTGACAGTGAAGAGTAGAAGTTAAGGGATCGCTTCATTTTCTAGATTATCGTTTAGTACTTGCTTGTCTTTGGATTAATATCAACAAACCATAACGTCCAATCACTTATCTATTGATATTTGAGATATGGATCGATCGCCTCTCCAAAATTGTTTTCAAGCTAAATATTACCAACATTGCCTGAAGCACATAACCTCCGACTATAAGAATAACTGCATTTATTGGTTTTTCAAATGTAGTCATCAGATGAACATGTGGTGGTGCAAGACTATTACCGATTATCACGATGCAACCTACAATAAGACATGCATAGAGTGCCCTGGTGGATTCTTTCCAAACAAAGAATGTTAGGACAATAAATAATAGCTCTAACAATACGGATCCAAAAATCAAGCGTGGATCACCGAATGGGATTGCACATATGCCTACTATAGAAATTGAAATTAAGGTGAAGATAGTGGCTCGGTGATAATTCATGTTGTAGTAAAGCACAATCGAGAAATAAAACTTTCTTATTAAGATGAGAGGCTGTTCGGTTGAGTATTGTGATCAAGATATATAGAGATGCATGGTTCAAACAGTACGTATTTGAATATCTAATAATGACTACAATTGGAAACATTCATCCTTTCTCTCTACCATCTAAAACTGGTTAAAAAAATCACGAGTATTATAATTATTATTTCATTGTTATTTTATGTATCTAACTTTGAACATTATGTCTGATTAATGGATACCCTGATGCTCACATTATGACCAATACAAAAAGCAATTCCTACATAGGAGTCATTAATAATATTTCTTTCATAAACTTGGAAAATTATTTGCTGAATAGATTTATTATATATATTGTTTTTATAGTCTAGGTTTAGAATGATAGAAATTATGCAAATACGAATGAAAAGATCAAAAATTGGATTGTGTGTTTTAATTGTATTTGTGGCATTTATCTTGATGATAGTGACAACAGGTGCGACTTCCGTTCTCCGTGCACAACCCACTAATTCAACCAATACAGGCTCGATTCCTCCTACTGCGAATCAAGTTACCACCAGGTCAAATGACAAGACGTTCTATCTGTTTACTGCAGAACATGACGGACTCAATGAAACCAAATTGGGAATTCCTGCAGATACATATTCACCAGACGTACTTTTGGTTAACAAGGGTGACAATATAACCGTCCATTTCTACAATCTAGATACGACCGATAGACACACGTTTACGATAGGAGCACCATATAACATTAATGAAGATCTGCTGCCACTTCATAACGGAACAATCGAGTTCAAGGCAAATCAAGAAGGCATATTTCGTTTCTATTGTACTTACCACCAACCAACTATGGCGGGACAGCTTGCGGTGCAAGAACCACCTACAGTAGAAAAAATAAATTCTAATGTTCCTAAGTAAATAAGTAAAGCACACAAAAGTCAAATGCTGGATCCAAATAATCAGAATATGCAATTAGCATCGTGATAAAGACATATCGAACTGTGGTAAAAACAACTATTCAGCTAAAGAAATACAGGTGGAAGAGCACTGTAAAATGAGAATTGACGCACTTCGTAGTACTTTATAGGAAGGAGTTATACATGTCTATATCGGCTGGCCTTCCGAATGGGGCAACCCTTTCTTAATCGGTAAAGATAGAACCAGAGAACAGGTTATAGACAAGCATAGAAAATGGCTGCTTTCAAATGAGCAAATGAGTTAGATTCATGAGTTAAAGGGTAAAGTCCTAAGTTCCTGGTGTGCCCCCTTGCCGTGCCATGGCAATGTCTTCGCAGAACTGGCTAATAGAAAACAATCTACGGCCTTCCACTGAGTATTATTAAGCCGACTCATCTAAATTAGCGCTAACCAAAATTATTCACATGGCCTGATTGTATGAATCCGCTCCTGCCTGACGCGTTATTTTGGGTGCAGCTACCGGACGGAATGCAGGTTTGCGTGTTATGTTGCGTGTTATCCTGATCCTCATGGTCAGTAGTAGCACTGCTGCCACTGCCTATACTTTCTGTGTCGCCTGTACCTACCTGGGGCTGTATTTGTACTTGTGCCATGCCAATATCATTCACATAATATGCAAGAAATGCTGCAATGGTTACGACTATAATTATAGTCACTATTACACTAACCCTCTTACTGACCAATATTATCGATAAGTAAGCATTAGATATTATTATGCAAATCGAGTAATAATTCTCTAAAAAGATTCAGTTAAGATAGGCCGCCGTAAATGGGAGGATTGAGACGCTATTGAGGCAGCGGTAATTATTGCTTTGAATTCTTTACATAGTGAGAAGGATTTTCATTTAATAGACGATATGAAGTTAGTTCGGACAAAGGTTGAAGGCTTATTGAAAAGTTTAAAAAAAAGTTTAGGCAGGTAGGCTGGTTACTTACAAATTCTGGGGTACTAGGAGGTCCAGCAGGAGGGAAGAAGGGTAATTAACAGCGATATTATGTCATGTCTTGCTAGGAGGATAGATAGCAGTAGACTGAAAAGTCAATCTATAAGAATTTGCTAAAGCGTTTTTGTCTGTTAATCTACATGGTAAGCATGGAGTCTTCACAAACGCTGGGGAAACCTTTCTTATATCTAGCCACACGGTGGTTGTCCCCAGCGACCTTAATGAGTTCTGCAAAGGGTTTGCCGCTGCTATGGCCAACTTATAGAGGGTGGTACAAAGAGAGTGTCCAGCGGGAAGGGAAGAGGAGAGTATCACTTTCCAGTAGTCAGTGTATGATTCGCAAGCATTTTCATCGTATTCATACATTGCATGAATCCCATACCCAGAGGCTTGTCCTGTGGTATTCCTAACTCCTCCTTGCATTTTTGTTCAAAAACTGGGAGCGTACTATTAGCATAAGAAGAGTCTACTCGTGCTTGTGCTTGATGTAGTCCTATTCCTACTCCTCCTAGCAAAATTGCTAGTCCTAATATCATTGTAAATAACTTCATTCCACTTTTTTATTAGGAAGGTTGATCTTAAAGTTATGCTTAATCTTTCAATAGAGGAATCTTACCAAAATTACATCTAAAAATTAGCTAATTGTAAAGTACCAGAGATTATACCTAGATTAGACGTATGGCTATGATACTTGTCGATATTAAGCGGCTGTGTTGTTTCTGGCAGTTGTATCTCGCCCGTGTTTCGTCGTATGTGAGACCTCTAATCATTTTCTCAACAAACAAAAATAAATAGGAGAATGACCGACCGATTCTCGAAGATATGTGGCTTTCTATCCAAGACTGACATCCTAGGTTCCAGGCGGCCTCGTAGTTTGCCCTTATCATCACAGGGATGGACTTCACGCCAATAGTTTCCAACCGGCGATTACCTATTTCTCAATGATGACAACCATACATTTTCTAGAACACCGTGGGCCTTTACCCGCAATGCAGATCTGTATGATGGATCATTCTTCTCTTTCGATCAGTCGGCTTCGACGTTAATGTAAATAATGCAAAACAATCTATTATATCTTTAGTGAATTAAACCAAATACTGACAAGTTATAAAATTAACCAAATACTAACAAAAATCATAATATAAAATAATTTAGTTTAGTGCTGCAGTTATCGACTTCTTTCTGAATATAATAAATTATATACATTTAATGGAGTATTGAATAAAGTTCAATGAAATTTATATATTTGAGATGCATGTTTAATAGTTGAGACGGGATATGTTCGGAAGCCTTGTACCTGGTGCGTACGTTGCATTCGGAATTAGTCTACCATTAGTAGCAGCATTCGTAGTGACTCACTTAACCGAGCTGAAGGGAACAACTATTATAAAGGATCCAAAGAAGGCTCATCATATGCATCTACTAAGATAGGCTTTTTTTTTGAGATGCAAACTGCAGTCCTCTTTTACTTACTCTTAACATTAGTTGCACTTAATGACATCATCTTAGTTGAAGTGTGTTTCACTTTGAAGGCAAGAACAAGACATCCTACTGCCATTGCGCTACCAAGTCCAAATACAATATTAAATGTAACCGGGCTCGGATAGGTGCCCTCTACACCATTTACAGTAATAGAGACAGTAGCAGCTGAAAGTATTACAGTCGTTAGAACTGGGCCTATTGCGCCTCCAACAATTCTCATCATATTTGTAAGAGCTGAGGAGACTCCGGTATACGCAGCAGGTGTAAATGACATGTTATTATTGATTAAAGTGTTCGGTATCAGAGCTCCGGCTGCACCAAAGATAAATAGACTCACATTAATTCCTGTAGTGGTAGAGTGGAAAAACAAAAGTAAGATAAACGAAAATGCAGTGACCGCTATACCAGGGACTAGCAATTTTAGATTAAGCCCAGCTCTTTTTGCCACCACAACTCCAAAAACAGGTCCAAAGATCATTAACGCTAATCCAAAAGCCAGCTGCAAAAGCCCGGTGTGAATCGGGTCGAGTCCTAACCCTGATGGTGGAGGTGAAGAACCCAACTGTGGGATACCAGTAATTACGAAATACTGTAAGATTCCAAACATAAGCATCATAATGTTTGCAATTAAAAGAACTGGATGAAAGGCCAGTTTCAAATTGATCAATGGATCTTTTACCCGCTTTTCCACGATTATGAATAGAACGAGTGCAATAATTCCTATGATAAGTGGAATTAAGAATTTTGTTAAATCGGTCGCAAGTGATCCACTGAATGTTATTGCTATTAAGAAACTGACTAGTGTCACAGTCACAGTAATAACACCCAAAAAGTCCATGCGTGCCTTTTTATCCTTCTTCTGTGCTTTCGTTGAACTTTCTGTTTCAGCTTTGTCGACATAATCATGTTCATGTATCTTTTTGCTCTCATCTGAATGAATGAATTTCCAGCAGACAAATAGCAAAATCACTGCTATCGGAGCAACGAGATAGAAATTACCCTGCCAACCTGGCCCTGCGGCTACAACAGGTCCTAGCACAGCCCCCAATGCCATTCCACCAGAATATGCCGCCATGTATATACTCATGCCGATTGGAAATTTGCTTCTAGGTACTTGATCCCTAATTAACTTGGTCGAAATAGGAGTGCTTGCAACCGCTATACCTTGCAGTACTCTAAGAGCTAGAAGTACCGATATGTTAGGAGAATATGGTGCCAACAACGTTCCTACGGTGAAACATAACATCATTACCATCAACATCTTTTTGGCACCGATTAGATCCGATAACCTTCCCATTATTACGGTCATAACAGCACCACAAATCATGTATGCTGTCATTACCCATGAGGCAGTGGTGTCAGATACTTGAAACTGTGCAGCTATGCTTGGAAGAGAAGGTGACATTGCAGTATTAAGATAGAGAAATATCACAATAGTGCCTGATAATATTAGAATAGTTTTCCACGCATTAAATGAAATTTGTTCAGGAGGAGAGGGTTTGATATCAGCGCTGGTAGACAATTAAAAAGTTTCGTGAAGTGGATATATTTAAGATTATGCTTAGATACTATCCCAAATTGTAACCAAGTAATAGTGTAACCCGATTATTATAAGAAAATAGCTGGACGTTATCGAGGTCATGATATCCCCCCACTTTTATATTAAATGGGCCTAGCATACCTCCTTACAAAATGACAGAATAACAAAAGGAGGAGTTGATACGTTGAACCAGCGATCGATGCTAATACTTCGACTCCTTCCAATTCTGGACATTTGCAATTTTTAGAAAATGAAAAAATCTTATCAGAAAAATTATCCGGATTTGGATAATACACCACAACATCTTTCTGATCCTAGCTCCACAAAATGCAAAATGCAAATTCAACCTAGTAGAGAAAAGATTTCATATTGTTAAGAGGTATATCGATGATGACGATATATCCAAGATCTTTGCTGCAAAGGTAAATATGATACCAGAGTCATTTCTAGGGTTTAGATCAAATGAAAACCTTCAATACTATCAAGCAGATGTAATTGAAATCTGATTCTCATCACTAATCGGAGTACTTGGTAAGAAATGAAGTAAGTTTACATGATAGCTCCACAGGATTCATTAGCTGTAACATGTGTTTTGACTTTTGTATCACTGCTATCTCTACTTGGCTCACAACTTTTGATAGAAAAATCTGTCTATCTATGCTAACATGTCCGCTATCTGAACCTCTAACAAATAAAATGGGTTGCTTGATACTGGCAAAAACTTCTTTTGTCATTGTCGAGATATTCGAAAGATCAGAGTAGCGTGATATCGGCCAAGTCTCCATTGCAGGAATTTCTTGATGGAAGAATGTCTCTGCATCACGTACAGCCATATCAAACGCATCTTGGGGAAGTAATTCCCTTATGATGTTATGATAGTCTGGCCCAATAGTTGACTTCATGAATGTAACTATTGCTTTTACTTTGTCTCCTGCATCGTACATATCTATAAGAGATGAGAAACTTGTTACGACTTCAGAACCTCTTGTATTATGTAGATCATAACCAGTAAGGGCAGGTTCTAATAGCGAGAGAGTTCGTACTGTCTCTGGATGATCCATAGCTAGTTGAAGGGCTATCGCACCACCTACAGAATGACCCAAAATGTGTGCCCCACCTTTGATGCAAAAATATCGTCGAATCAGTTGGAAACAATCATCTGCCTGTTTCGATATACTCACACTACAATCAGTTGGGATATGGGTGCTACCGGCATATCCCCTACGGTGGTAATGGAACAATCGAAATCGTTTTGAAACGAACAGTTGATTTATTATTGGAATATTGGCATCTGCAATTATACCTCCGTGTATAAGGACAAGTGGGGTTTGTCCAGATCCAACTATAGTAAATTCTAACCTGGTGTCGTTAATATTGGTGGTCGAATATTCCATAACTTACATAGGCATCGGACAGCCAGAATATAAAATTCTAGGTATTTTGACTTTCGCGGTTCTCCAGAGTTATTTATCTGGGGAAATTTTAATAATCTTTTGCTGCAAGAAAGTTCTAAAGTATTGCACTGCTAAGTAGATCGCAGTTCAAAAAGAAATGTACAGGGAGACAACGACCTTAAACGAAATTATTTCCATAAAGTAACGCCAATAACTTACGGTAGACCAATTCTTATCCACAAATCGTTCCACTCATATACCTTCGAAATAAGCCCAATGACGCTGTTATCAAGTCAGCCCTGTTTGTCAACAAGGTAAAGTATCATTGCTAGACTATATTAGTAACGTAATTTTTTCCTATATAATGAATCTACACCCTGTTAAAATTAAAAAGAAAATTGGAAAATCCACTCCGAGAAGGTCTAGAGTCTAAAGTCTATGTTACATTAAGAGAGCCGAAATTGATAATAAACGGTTCAAGTCAGATAGTGTTTGCGTAATATGGATGATAATAATAAGAATAATTCTACATCTACTATGCACAGGGCTCTAATTTTTCAAGGGGGGGTTCGCTTGGGGCCTATGAAGCAGGTGCATACAAATCCATTTACGAATATGTGGTTACTCGAATGCGTGAACAAAACGTAGTCAACGAGCCACTTTTTCACATTGTTGCCGGAACTTCTATAGGAGCAATAAATTCAGCCATTTTGGTAAGTTATGTTAAGGAAAATAACACTTGGGAAGGATCGGCAGAGAGAATTATTGAATTTTGGAAGTACGTCTCAACAAATTCTTTTATTGATTGTATGCAACCTGCATATAGCAATTACTGGGACTTTTGGCATGGAATATCCTCTAGAACTGCTACAGGAGAATCAGCAAGAAGGTACTATTGTACCAAAGAATATATTCTCAAGGGGGTGCCTAACGTTTTCAGACCCAAGAAGCCGATACCAGACTTAAGGTTTTTTGATCCAGCAAATACCTGGTACACCTTTGACAGTACACCGTTAAAGGAAAGTCTAGAAAAGTTTGTGAAATTTCCAATTGCTACATCCTTTGAAAGGAATGAACCTAGACTTCTATTAGTCGCTGTGGATGTACAGGAAGGTAGTACGGTGGTTTTCGATAGTTATGAAAAGGGAAATGGAATTAGAAAGTCTGGCTATGGAAGATACGGAAAAATTAAACGGCAGAGAAGCAGCGCCTCTGATGACCAGCTAGTCCAGCACGATCACGAACATGTTATAAGATATGATGAGGGTATCACTTCGGATTTTGTTCTTGCAAGTTGTTCAGTTCCAATAAATTATGACTTTACAAGGTTAGAAGTGGAAGATCACATTCTAGATGGAGATGATTCCGGAAAGCAACAACAAGATTCAGGACGTATAAATGAGAATTATTCAAAAGGAGTGGTAGAAGGATTACGTAAAGCGAATATTCGCTATTTTTGGGATGGAGGTATTTCAGCAAATACTCCACTAAGAGAGGCCATTCTTTCCCATAGACGATATTGGGCCTACGTAAGAAATGCAGATAACATTCCCGGACTAAAAATTGCCATAGTCAATCTCCATCCACATAAACAGGAATATCTTCCTCCTGATTATGATGGTTTGTTGGATCGGAAAAATGACATCATATATCATGACAGGACGCGATTTGACGAATATGCTGCGGTCATACTAGCTGACCTTCAGGTCCTATCAAGATCTTTGATTAATATGCTAGAGGACAATAGCCAATACAAGAAACAAATACAACAGCTCTTGCAGAAAAAGAGCAAGAGCTTCAGACTTGAGAATGATGAGCCTATGACTTATGGCGAATTAATAGATCATATTGTAGATGTCGATTATGTGATTCGATTCGAACGCAAAAATGATTTTGACACTATCTCGAACAAGACATTTGATTTTTCAAAAAATACAATCGAACGACTTATAGACGATGGCTATAAGGAGTGTAATGAGCAGCTGGTTCACGAGCTCGGCAAAGTTAAATGAACAGCTCGTCTTCAAAAATGTTATGTTGTAATCTACTACTAGAACCAATATTTATTATACTAAACTAGCGTTTACCTGATCTTTTTTTGAGATCTGATAAACGTCATCAGGTTTTTTCTGCAAAGTCCTTGGTAGAGATTTATGACGCTGGATATAGCATATATATTTCAACACATACCTATTTAACGTTGAGTCAATCCTGGGATCTCCTGATTACGTCGTCAACAATCATCTCCCTACTATTAGTGATAGTTATTTTCGTATACCCACTAAAAGAGCAACAACTTCAAGTAATATATGTATTCGATGTTATAGTGGTCTCACTATTAATCATAGATTTTTGCAAAAGGGTTAAAGCTTCACCAAATAAGAGAAAATATATCATTAGGCCCTGGTACGAATTTCCAGCCATGGTACCCTTGTTCTTATTGGCTTCCATTGATAGTGTTACCACAACCAATTATGCATTACTAAGCTTCAAACTACTAACCGTTTTCAGAACAGTCCGGCTATTCATTTTGCTGCACAACATTAGAGGTAGCGAAATATTTATAATGACAATAATAGCTGCCGTGACGATTATTCTTGGAGCTTTCGGCGAATATATTGTGGAATCTCCAAATCCAAATGCAACTATTACAAATATTAACGACGCATTCTGGTGGGCGATAGAAACAATAACGACTGTGGCGTATGGTGAATTTTATCCAGTTACTTTCTTTGGGAAGGCAATAGCGACGGTCGTCATGTTAGCTGCGATTGGAATACTCTGGACGTTAGTCGCCTTGGTTACATCCACGAGGCTTGAGAAAAGAATGAAGACGGCCCAGGTTGGCCTAGTAGATGAAACCAAGACTGTAATAAAGAATAGAATAGATGAGGTTGAAAAATTGAGTGAAGAAGAGGTAGAAGTATTGATAACAATGATCCGATCGCTTAGTAAGCAACAGTCTAGTAAGTGACCTAAAGTTTGATGGGAATTCTAGCAGCTGTCTAGTCAAAGAATAACAAACCGGAAATTAAGCTTTACTGAAAATAGGCCTCCTCTCGACTGTTCCATGGTCATACGTGCAATGATGATTATTGTAGTTAGTATATGCTTCAGGATTAGACCTGCAGAATGAGTCGTCATTTTTTCTGAATCTCGTAATGATTACTTATTTCGTAATTGCTTTTTTATATTAGCAATGTAACGAGGACATTGAGAATAAAGTGCATAATTAGCCTGTTATCTTTAGCTAAAATATAGTAAAGGCATAATCACTAAATATGATCCTAAACTAAACTAACATATGGGCTCAATGACGAAGACAGATCTACGACAAGAATCGGTTCATACATCTGATGACGTGGATATCGGTGATATAGATGCAACTAATAAAAATACTATAGTGGTCAAACGAGGCATAATACACGTACACTACTATTATATTCCAACAGACATGGTGGAAGGTTGGGATGAACAGGTGGTGTGGCTGACTATAACAGAAAAAGAGGTCAAGGAGAAGTATGAAAGAAATTATGAGCCTGATTCATCCAACTATTACACAAATAATCAAGGATACGATGATTTTGATTCTGAGAAGATTCCATTTATAGCATCTATCCCTAAAAAAGGGAGGAAATGAATGTCTACGTGTTATGGCTGCCGGACTGGCTAGTACGCACACCATAGTCAGAAGATATTGTGATATGGTAGTCAAATACTTCTGTTGTTGCTGTTGTTGTGCCATTGCAATATAATTTGGTTTATTAAAATTAATGTGCGACCAGAGATGCCTCTAACAATTATGTCTATTATGAGAAACTTGGCATCAGTCAAGTTATATTACGTATAGAACGATGGTTTATCTTTTCCAATCATTACAGGGTCTAGTTGTAAGTTTGTTATAATAATATTGGATACATTGCCATGCATTTTACCCAAATCAACATCATAAATGCTCACAGATAGCTTTAGATTGGAGTTATTCTTTTGTGTATTTTATAAGCAATTGAATTTTCATAAGTATACATGGGGACCGGCATTAATAACCCCGCCATTTTATTTTAAGTGATTCGTCTAATTCCGATCTATCTTGTGCTAATAGACAATCCCCAATAATAGAATCTTTTCTCTATAGATCGCATTAATCCATCTACTTTTGTTTTTGGCAGATCTAAAATTACCTACTATAGGGTACGAAAACTAAATCATAAAAAAAATAAAAAGTAGTTATTGATAAATTATCGATCGTCTATTTCTTAGACTTGGTACTCTTCTTTACTGTTTTTTTCTTTACTGCCATTCAAATAATAAATTAACTCAAACTATATATATACATTTTTAATCCCTTTTCTAGAAACGTTTCAATTTGAACTTCTTAGCATGTCAATATGGCAATAGATTTTGATTCCAAAGCATTTAATCATAAAGATTCAAGACATTATTCTTTTAGGATCGGATAAGCGGCGTAAAATCAAATTTGAAAGATCTTAAGATAGGATTATTGAACAATTCTTGTTTTACAGAAAAGTAGTTTAAGAAAAGTTTAACTTGATTTGGATACACTAAAACAATATCTTCATTAATCTTGGAAATGGCAGCCTAGTCTACTAGTGGTCTTCACTGCTTCGTCAACATGTCTGCTCCTTTTCTTTCTAGTATATCTGGGAGTTATATCATAGTACGATATTTCGTTTTTAGTCGAATCCTGGCTCACTAATTTTATTGCCTAGAAGTAGAGGGAGTGACTAAGAAAACCTTTAATTTTGTTGTTAAGTCAACCTGCTAGTCAGGAAAACCGTGATTGTGGACCACCTTCGACTATTATTAGGCTAATTTCCTAAATGTCACTACTATCAAAATAAGAATGACCAATTATTTTCTTATCCTATTTCAGACAACCGTGAAATTGGATAATTACGAGCTCCGATCTCAAATTTAAAGAATACAAGATATTAGCAAGATGTATCAAGTAAGATTAATTCTCAAATAATTCTGCTATTCACCTTTCCATAATGAAAATAATTTGGCTGTCCGGTCTAGTTTGTTAACCGGTGGAAGACCCATTGGTTTAGTCAGTTAGGTCATACATGCAGCAAATTCTATCAAGAACTTCAAATGATCAAACTATGGTTAAATTCCGATTTTTGGTATATACTGAATATCATTCGACTTAACCAGTTTCGATGAAACCGACTGACGTACACACCTATTGACAATTTATGTAGATACTAGACCGAACAAGATCATTACGGTTGTAGGCACGGATCTAATTGTATATGATCATGCTTGTCCTAACTCAATTTCTTATTAACAGACCCATAACGACATAAGTTGATCTGATAGCCGTGCTACAGTGTCATCTTTTGCTTTATATCGCTGCCTTAGGGACCGATTAAATTCTTAGTTTGTATTTCTTTGTGTATATATCACCGTCATATCTGTCCATAACTTGGTAATTAGAAGTATCAAATACAGTTCTATTTACCGAATATCCAGGGCTTTTTCTGAATCTATTTCCATCAGTATGCTGAATCACAATATTCGACAAAATATTCAGAATTGTCAGCATACCTAAATTAGATAGAATGTATTAAGAAATCCTAAAACGAGCTGTTGATGATTTCTTTTGTGGAGACATTTTTATATTAATTGACAGCAAGACAGGACAATCGGTTAGCTGTGGTTATCAGCATGTTGTGTTTTTTCATTTAGTAGGTGTCTCAAGTCATATCCATAAATGTTTCCGGAGCTTCATAAATACAAACTAGGAACCAAACTTTATGTGCCGTTTGTATCATCACTCAAACTGAAGAGCTGCAGTAACCTCTTCCGTTCTATCCTCAGTATGATGGAATTCATCCCGTAGCTGGTTTACAAATAGTTTCATAAATTTTGTGCGTTGAAATGCTATCTTTTCGGCAGTTTTCGTATGCATTGAGTTTCTTAATACCATCAACTTGCTTTCAACATGATCTAACGTCCATCGTACATTGTCCGGCTTTCTCTCTGAACTGCAAAATGGATCGATTGGATTATAAAGGCACCTATTTTCACTTCCACCAACACTAAAGGCCCTAGCCAATCCGATGGCGCCTATTGCATCTAGTCTATCTGCATCTTGCAAAATCTTACCTTCTATCGATATAGGAATCAATTTCTTTGAATAGCTATGTGTCTTTATAATGTCTGCAACCTTTTCTATTTTATCTCTTGGATAACTCTTATGTTCTAGCAAAATCTTTTTGGCGATTTCTGCGCTTTCGTTTGCTGAATTTGTCGATTTGATACTTCCTTTTGGGTAAACTATCAAATCATGCAATAAAGCTGCTGCCAGAACTATATCTAAATCAACAGAATTTTCTTCTTTGCTTATTAATTCAGCATTTTTGTATACTCTGAATACATGTTGAAAATCATGGGCAGGGGGGTGATTCTGCAAAAGTAATTTAACTGACATCATTAATTGCTCGATAGTATGCATCACGATCATAGTCATTCTCTGTGTTCACCTACTTGCTATCCCCTCTTTAACTTCCTCGACCCGTTAGAGCGTCTGAAGAATAAAGTTTTATCCAACATGAAACATCTACATGGTTTGATCACATTATACAACAACATAATCTACAATATACATTTGATAATAGGATATTACAATAAGAGTATTCTATATCATCTTGTAATAGACTACTAGTGCTAATTTATTTATAAACCCAACAATAGTCATAGTCATAAAATATCCAGAAACATAAAACCGTTTGAGATTTATGCCAATTATTTGAATCGATGATACCACATAAACTTTAAGAAACTTGATTTATCCAAAAAAGTAGGAGATCTGTAACTTGGTAGTATGATCTCCTATTGAACTAACATTGATTGGCACTATTTATTTATCCGTGTTCTCCTGTGTTCTTATCTCTATTATTATCCGACTCTTCCTCTAAGGTATTGACCTACTATATAATTTCCCTTCAAGAGCTAGTTTGTACATTTCAGCTACATACGGATTCTTTGCAGGTGTTTCTGCTCCAAGTTCTACCAGTCTTGCATATACTCTTACTA
>JARBAU010000334.1 GCA_029237525.1 Nitrososphaerales archaeon
AGCATTTCTGGAAAAGACAAATTTAGTAAATAACACAAGCAGTTCCAATTAACTGGATGTTTTGGACTGGCAACTAGATTTTTAGGGTATGCTATGAAATATTTCTACCCAGTAGGCATTTACATAATCATAGTTATAGTAGTGATAATGAATCTTCAAATAATATTTCCAAGCAAATTAACCAAATATTACATATACCACATTCTATAATTAACATTTAATATTATTGATAATATCATGATGACAATAGCTGATGAATTAAAACGCATAGCAATGGGTGAAATACTTTCGGATGAATGGAGCAGGGAAGTATATTCTGTTGACGCTAGTCATTATTCAATTAAACCATCTGTAATATTGTTCCCCTTAGACGAGGGCGATCTTGCAGAAATTTGTCGATACGGATATTCAAAAAATGTATCTATAACTGCAAGAGGAGCAGGGACAGGACTATTAGGACAATCACTTAACGATAACATAATTATTGATTTTACAAAACATATGAACAAGATTTTGGAAATTGAATCTGATTATGTAATAGTCCAACCTGGAATAGTCAAGGGTGTATTGGACAATGAATTAAAGAAAAAAGGTAAATTCCTACCTCCTGATCCAGCAAGTAGTAATTATTGTACTATTGGCGGTATGATTGCTAATAATTCAAGTGGTGTTCATACATTAGGATATGGTAGCACGATTGATTATCTAAATACTATCAATGTAGTATACTCTGATGGTAATCTCAGAACCATTGGTGGTGGCAATACACACACAAATACAAATATCAATTATGACAAAAGCCACACAGAAGATGAAAAGGATGACAAGATAACGAAATTATACAGATTACTATCATTATGTAGTAATATTGAACTAATCAAAAATAAATATCCAAATGTTACAAAGAATTCATGTGGTTATCGTCTTGATGAAGTAATAAGAAATAAAAAATTCTTCGCACACAAACTATTTGCTGCTTCAGAAGGAACGTTAGGACTTGTAACTTCGGCAAAACTTAGGATTCTAGATATTCCACTTTATAGGACTACAATTGTATTTGGTTTTAATGACTTGTTATCTGCAATGGGGGCTGTTCCACTCATCTTGAAATTCTCTCCGATTGCTTTAGAAATGATGGATGAAACAGTATTACAGAATTTTCAGGAATCTTCTTACAAAGTGAAAAATAAAGATGGTAAGCAACGAGGTAATGGTTGTCTATTATTTGTAGAATTCGCTGGGGATAAACTTATGGATGTAGAACAGAAATTTGCTGGTTGTAAGGAAAAATTGTCTTCTATGTCTTCTTTGATAGAAAGTGTGTCAGATGAACAAAGCTCGGTGCGAATATGGAGAGCACGAAAAAATGCATTAAATAATATCACTAAGCTGACTGTAGGTAGTAGAAAACCTTTGGGCCTTATAGAAGATACAGTAGTATCTCCAAACGTACTTTGTGATTACGCTCAGTTTATTTTACAAAAATACATCGAAAACAAACTAGATTATGTAATATATGGTCATGCAGGTAATGGAAACCTGCATACAAGACCAATGATAAATACAGAATCTCAAAACGAGATCAAATTATATGATCATCTAGCAGAGGAAGTTTTTTCAAAAGCTATCAGTTGTAGTGGAACAATAACTGGAGAGCATGGCGATGGAATTGCCAGAACTAAATATATTGAATTCATGTATGGTTCCCAAGTAGTTTCAATCTTTCAGCAAATCAAAAAAATATTTGATCCCAAGTTTATTATGAATCCTGGTAAAAAAGTTGTAAATCGACTTTAATTAGAATCTAACAAGGAAGTATCCCGCACCATATGCTTGCATGATTCTATTATTATGATTGTTATCACTCTTATTAAGCGGACTTGATGTCGAATTGTCATGAATCGAGTTGGTTGCTGATTCGATATTAATGATTTATAGCCTATGTAGTTCCGAATCTCTATTGAAATATATATGTATCGTGACCAGCAGATGAGTCTAGTGCTTATTTCAACTTATATAGATAATCATAATATAAAAAATAAAAATGCGTCTGGCAATTTGGGCT
>JARBAU010000335.1 GCA_029237525.1 Nitrososphaerales archaeon
CTGATAATGACACGGTAATTGAGCCGCTTTTTGTAAAGTTGAATGCATTATCTAATAAATTTTGAATAACCTGGCAGATCCTTTGCTTATCTCCAAGTACCAGAGCATCATTGACTGTACATTCAAATGATATAGTAGGCCCGTTTGCAAGACCGGCTTGATCTTTTCTAGAATCATCCAATAATTCCGTAATTGTTCTGACTAAATCAAAAACATCTTGTCTCAGTTCTAATGAATTACCGTCTATCCTAGATACATCTAATATATCCTCAGTAAGATGTTTTAACCGACGAGCATTTCTGCCTATGATTGTTATAAATTCTTGATACTGTTTTATATCCCCTTTTTTACTACTCAGTAAGTCAGCTAGACCCAAAATCGGTTGGACCGGTGTCCGTAGTTCATGAGCAGCCACATTGATAAATTCCCTCTGCAAGTCATCATGATTTTGTAGACGTCTAATGAGTAGCTCTTGTTGTTTATTGGATTCCTTCAATTGTTCATAGAGATCAAGTTGAGTCCATAGTGAATAAAATATTGAGACATTGGTCGAAACTGTAGATTTGCTATTAGAATACGATGTCAATCCCATAGCTTCAATTGAAGTCTCTTTGCTATCATCTTTTAATTCCACAACTAGAGAATATTTTCTGTCAACAATCAAAATCGAAACTTTGGTTTGCAATTGAGGTTGGATAAGACGAATCTTTGGTACATTCGAATATTTCGGATTCTCTAGATAACCTTGGTTGGAAGTGTCAAGTTTATGGCTATTACTGTCGATAACAAAATAATCTTGATCACTTACTCTGAATTCTTCCACAATCTTCTCAATCTTTTCACCAAACGGAGTGAGTATTCTTACGTCCAGTCCTCGAAGGCTCGCCTCATTTAGAAATCTGACCGTTCCTGACTTTATCTGACGACGAAATGCATTAGCGGTAGAAAATATGACAAGGATTTCGTTGCTTGCGTATTTTATAAGCTCAAATGCAAGTTTCTGAACTTCATAAGGATTTATCATTGTCTCAATAAAATCTGCTTTTATTCCTTCCTCAATCTCTGCAATCCTCTTACTGATAGTCTCTGCTCTGTTCCACAACATATCAAAGAAATACTGTTGTTGTTCCACAAATGAATTAATATTACAGAAAATGACTTTGGCAGCGACTTTTGTCTCTTCGCCAAATGCTATAGGGGCAAGATACTCTGCATCACTTACCATAAAATTGCCCATTATTCCTTCAAGATGTTTAACCTCATCGACAATTTCCATCAGTTCTCTACAGTAATCTATATTATCCTTGGTGATTTCAGTAAGATATCTTATCTTCACACCTCTGTTTTTTGCATCAATAATTGATTTCTTTACTGTCTCAGTTCTAATTGCTAATAACGGTCTAGTATAGTTCATGCAAATATCTATGTTTTTTTCTGCATTTCGGAAAAAACGTAATTCCGTCTCTATTGCCTTTTTAGAACCGTAATACACTAGTGTACTTTCAGTATCTACCATGGCTGATCTGGAAGTAGAAGATAACTCCATCGCATCCAGAATATTACCAGAATTTATGAATATAAAAGTAGCGTGGTAGTAGCCATAAGATATTAGAATATTGATTTAATTACGATAACAATATGTGCTGAAGTGGGATAGTCTAGAGTGTTGGAATTTGTGTTAGAAATGCAGACATCATTCAAAAATATGACGAGAAGTAGTCTAGAAATCAGAAATTGACATTTCTTGATACAAGATCAGATAGTATAACACAGACATTACAAATATAATTCATAATTCGAGATAATGTGACATTATGACATTCATTTACTTGTATGTAATAGGACATGGTCTAATTAGAAATCAGTGAAGGACTGCTACATAAGAAAGTGCAGTTGCCCTTATAATTCATCCAAATCATAAATTTCACGGCGTCTGTTGTAACTACTTCAACCGAATGTGAAGGATGTAAAAAAGATGAGGCTTAAGTATTCAACATCTTGGGTTCATTTTGTTGAGTGTTGGCAAGATCTTACCCTTATTCTGACGATTAGCAAAGGAGGATGATGGTAGTAAAAATTTTTGGTCATTTATATTCTTTAATTATATTGAGATTACTCACTATGGTATTAGCTTGGATGATATATGTACTTGCAATTTGCAAGTTAGACAAGAGCTAGATCCAGCAATTTTTACCAGAATGTAGAGCCCATTTTTCTAAATTTATACTTTAATTCAATATGATAATATAACTAATTCGGTAATAAATTATTATTACAGTTCTAGACTAATTATAAGGCTGCATATCTATCCAGAGTACTTTATTCGACTAGGAAAATACGACATTAGATAACCATTCTTTTGCTTTCTTGATCTCATCCAACCTTAATTCATGACCGCTATTTTGCCAAAATGATGAAACTTTAGCACCAGATCGTTTAAATAAACTGACAAGGTTTTGAGCCTCCTGTTTTGAAACAATTGGATCATGTAATCCAGAAGACATGAATATATTCTTGTTAGTGAGATCCGGCAGTACTGGGGGCATTAGCGGAATCATGGAGCGAAAAAGAATTGCTCCAGAGAGGATTTCTGGGCGAAGCAATAACATGCTCGAGGCTATGTTGGCACCATTAGAGTATCCTACAGCAATCAAACTATTCATATCAAAATCATATATATTTGAAGAGTCTTTTACAAAATTTGCCAATTCATTAGTACGAAATTTTAAATCCTCTACATCAAATACGCCTTCAGCCAGTCTACGAAAGTATCTAGGTGTCGTACCGTTTTCTAATACCTTTCCCCTTGGACTTAGTA
>JARBAU010000336.1 GCA_029237525.1 Nitrososphaerales archaeon
ATACCTTCAATGGGCTTATCTTGAATCTTATAAAATGTCACATATGCTCTAGAACCCTCGGCCTCTCACTATGCGGATCTGTTGTTAAAAAGAATGTAAGTTCCAGATTAAAATTGAAGTGTCCCGAAATGAACAAAATGAAGAGGGCAGCGCTGATGATATCTTGGCTAAAGAGATCGAATCATGGAAAGACTTTAGATGTGCTCTAAGGGAAGAAAATGCACTTCTCTTTAATGAGATGCTTTCTGAATGTAGACAAAATAAATACTACATCAGAGCTGTTATCTCCAAAGGCGAAAACTATTCATTTGAATCACTATTCATCCTCTTAATTTTACAACAGCAAAAGATGATTAAAGAATTGATCGACAAACTGCACGAGTGTAATTGCACTTTATAATATAATTTAAATTAGACATATAAGAAACTGGCGCGCGCGGATATTCTTTGGCTTATGCATTTTGTACGTTAAGGCTTAATACGAGCAGTGTGATTGTGTGTATTAAGCACCCGGGTAATCCAACCAAAATTATCACGCATGACATGTAGAGTTCAGCAAGATCTGGTTCATTATTTTGGATTTTACCTGGCCTTCTTTTTGTCTATATTCTACGCATACGCAGCAAGAGTCTACTGAATTACTAATTCTTTATTTGACAGCTGCTATGGACTGCTGACATAGGCGATCAGAGGATGCAGCGCAAGGGGAAAGAGGTGGACAATGTCACATATATGATGTATTTTGCAAAGTTTGTCAACTATTAGCTTCTCAGGTACGCAGAATAGGCAGCTACGTTTAAAGATAAATTCCTATATATACGAATGCTAAGCCAAAATAAGTATTCGACACGTAACTATGTTACGTCCCATTGTTACGTCTCATAGATAATCAAACGTTATAATGATAAAAATGATCATCAACTATTGTAATGTCAAAAACAGAAGGAACAAAGCTACCAAGCAAAAGACTGCTAATGTATGGAGCAGTTGTTGTTGCTGCGGTATCTCTCTTAACAGCTACAGTCAGCTCTGCAGTATTAGCACAAGGTGTTAACTCGGCACCTGGAAATGCCACTACGACAGGTCCAAACCAAGCAAATAGCAATCTACCCAATATAACTGGATCTATTCCTCTTAGAAGTACGATAAGTGGAGCTTTATCTTCAAAGGTCAAGACTACATTATCCGATGCTATTGGAATAGCTCAAAAAACAGTAGGCCCAAACAGCTCAGCTTCATTAGGAATTCTACGCCCACTAAACGGATACCTTGTCTATGATATACATGTAAAGAATAATGGAGATAACACTACCCACGCAGTTATAGTCGACCCTGGAAACGGAAAGGTTCTGTATAATCAGTCATTGACATCATTATTCGGGGGTGGTATTGGTCATTTTGGAATGTTCGGTCAAGGTAGAATAGGACCAGGATTTGGAGGCCATGGATATGGCTGTGGCCAAAGAGGATCTTGGTATCATGGTGGCGGCGGTAGTGAGGGCAGGACTATGGGACAATCATCATAGATAGTACCAATGGATTTGCTACCTGCCAGAGTTTGATAGACAGATTGACCTATCAATGTAGTAGTAAGCTTACATACATAGTGCAGCAGAATCTAAACTATGACATTCCTATTTTTTGGAATCACTATATGTGTGTATCCTAAAGTCCACGCAAATGGTGTCGTAATAAGAAATGGAATACACTACCTAAATATAGAAAACTACTATCATGTCTTTACAAATAGCAAAAGTCAAAGGAATACCAATTCGTTTACATTTTACCTTAATAGTGATTTTTTTTCTAATAGCATGGACACTTTCGGCAGGCTTGATGCCTGAAATTTGTCCTGGTCTAACTAGAGGTCAATACTGGATTATAGGTATTCTTGGCGCTATTACTTCATTTGCTTCCATATTATTGCATGAACTGGCTCATTCAATAGTGGCATCAAGATTTGGACTCAAAGTGCGCCAGATAATACTTTTCGTTTTTGGAGGTGTATCTGATATAGAAGAAGAAGACTCTTCAAGAGATTTTCATAAAGAGTTTAAAATAGCCATAGTGGGTCCTATCACCAGCTTTGTCATTGCAGCTGTGTTAGGAATATCATGGTGGGTATTGATATCTGTAGCTCCGGGAATAACGACATCATCTCCTACTGTTATTACTACTATTGCAAATACTAACAATAATGCAACAATAGTCATTACCGAAGCTATACTTCAGTATGGTGCAATCATAAACACTATGCTAGGTGGGTTTAACCTTGTACCTGCATTTCCATTAGATGGCGGCAGAATATTGCGTTCTGCTTTGTTGAGATGGAAAAAAGATTATAATCAATCCACAAAAATAGCTGTAAAGAGTGGGACAGCTATATCCTATATCTTTATGGCAGTTGGATTCATTATCATGTTTACGGGCTCATTTATTAGTGGGATATGGTTAATATTTATAGGATGGTTTCTAAAAAGGGGCGCACAATCTTACTTCGAGCAGCACGAGATATCCACCATCCTGTCAGGAGTACGCCTAAGGGATATTATGAATACAAGATTTGTTTCAGTAAAGCCAGATATTACAGCAAATGAGTTACTAAATAATTATTTTAACGTCTATAGAAAAAGTGAATTTCCAGTCGTAGCAAAAGAAAAAGATTATGATACTGGTTATTGTCATAAACTGCTTGGTGTAGTTACTACTAAACAAGCATTAAAGGTACCAGAATATAGCAGAGATAAGATAAAAGTACAAGAAATGCTGGTTCCTAAAGATAAGATTATTGTTATGAAGTCCAATAGACCAGCGAATGATGCCTTAAGACGAATGTTTAGAGAAAATAAAAGCAGCGTATTTGTTTGTGAGGAAGAAGATAAGGAAGAGGAAGAACAAGTGCCAAATCAACAAGAAGGTCAAAAATTAGTTGGAATAATTAGTAAAACAGACATACTTAATGCCGCAAAAGAAAGAGTGAAATTTATTAAAGCTGTCAAGAAATTAGCTGTGAGTGATAGTAGTAGTAACGATGATATCGCAAACGATGGCAGTAATTCTGGAAAAAATGAAAAGTAATCATTCTTTTTCTGCACCAGTTTCTTCTTCTTACTCTCCTTCTAAATATAATGATAAAAATAACAAATTTAACATTATATTCAGACGGCGACTTATATTATTCATGTTTGGCATGATTGGGTTCATGAGTGCTTATTCTATCGGAGTTCACACTTGTACACATAAATGCTAGTCAAGCAGAATTTATGAAGGCACATTTTCAGGAAGAAATCAAAGGCATTAATCAATATGGCATATTCGCAAATAACACCCAGGTAGCGTTAAGTATGTTTATTCCTGGATTGGGTATTGTTTTAGGAATGCTTTCTGCTTTCTCATCAGGATTAGTATCTAATGCATTATCTACTGTTTTCCCTGCTCTATCTAATATTTCTCCTCTAGTAGTTTTTCTAACACCTTTTGGAATTTTAGAGATTATTGCATAGGGTATTGCAATATCTAGAAGTGGTATATTATCTTACCAATTGATTAAAGATACAAACAGGAGAGGTTCATGGCGCAAATACGTTACTCCTACTATTATTGAAATAGGAATAGTCATAGTCATACTATTCATTGCAGCTATAGTAGAATGGCAGATGACACACAATCTAGGAATTTAGAAGAGTTACTTTTTGTACTATGTGTATTAAAATGTCGCGCTTTGATTGCGATAAAATTCAACTGCGTATACGTGTTTGCACGTCGCATTGTAAAGAGCCTAATCTGGGCAGGAACAGATCCGTCCAGATTTGGTTGCGGTGACGGTATATGTGTTGTTACCAGATGTCGATCTGACTAGATAGTTTGATTTGTTGATCATCGTAACGGCGTCACTTGTTTCAGCTATCAATCTGCCTAGCTCTTCACAATTAACCTAATCGTTTAGGCATCTTTAGGGACCGCGCGTATCTTGATGACTGTGGGTAGTTTTTCTTCTATTGCCTCATCGAATCTTTTGCTAGAATATTCCTGGCGCTCGTTTCTGATTATTGTACTTCCATTTAGGTCCTTTGTGTATATGCGCATCAAAGCGTTTGTCCATCTTCCTATGTGATTTCAAATTGGTATATTCGTTAAGAGAATCGGGTTCCGAAGTGCCACATTATTACAATCCAAGATTCATGATCTGGAATGGAAGATGACAATGACACTGATGGAGGTGCGACCCTCTTTATAGATAAGAGCTTTTATGATCATTCTATATATCAGACATTCCTATTTTAGAGAAAGCATATAAACTGCTATTTCATACACCTTCGTAAGAAGACGCTATTTCCTATATGATTGTAGGATAATCAAAAATGCAATGTTGCCTGACATTAATTAGATGCTAACTTGAGATTTATCTATTGTATACAGATGAATACCGAATATAATGAGGCGCGCTCCTATAAAGAATTGTTATGATTATAATATTTGTTTGTTTGGCGCCTGGCTAGATCACGATTTTGCTGAAAGAAATATGGGCTATCTACCAATATCCCGACAGAACAGCGTCAAACATGTATACCAAGATTTGAAGTGGAGCCAAATAGTGCCCGCTATTTCAGTAATTTGTCTATGTTAAACTAAAATATTAAGACAACAAATTTAAAGCCAGCTAGTGATAATGGATAAGAAAATCCAGAAAGAAGTCCGTCATGATCAGACCGGCTCAATATCTTACGATGAGAGAGGAATTAGACTACTCGAGGCACCCGCGCTAAACAAAGGTACAGCATTTACACATGCTGAACGTGCTGCATTTGGTCTTGAAGGTCTTCTGCCCCCTTCGGTTGAGACTATTGACCAACAGCAGAGACGTATCTTCCAGCAATTAGGCCAAAAGCCTACTGATATAGAGCGTTATATTTTCCTGATTCAGCTCTTTGATTCGAACCAGACTCTTTTTTACCATGTGGTGATGTCTGATCCTGCATATTTCCTGCCAATACTTTACAATCCAACCGTCGGCCAGGCTTGCCTAAATTTTGGACACATCTACCGTCGACCGAATGGAATGTACATATCAATGAATCAAAAAGGACGGATAGTTGAGGTACTTAAGAATTGGCATGAGAAAGATGTTCGCGTAATTTGTGTAACTTCTGGCGGTCGTATCCTCGGCCTAGGAGATCTTGGTGCAAACGGTATGGGTATACCAATTGGAAAGTTACAACTGTACACTGCTTGTGCAGGTGTACCCCCACAAGGACTTTTACCACTTCTACTTGATTTTGGCACGAATAATCGTGAATTGCTAAACGACCCTCTCTATCTAGGGTTGCACCAAACTCGTCCTACTATCAAGGAAACAGAGCCATTTGTAGACGAGTTTGTACAGGCAGTCCAGGAATCTTTCCCAAACTGCTGTATTCATTTTGAAGACTGGAAAGGTACTGAGGCTCTCCATTACTTGGCTCGCTATCGCGACAAAGTATGCTGCTTCAATGATGATATACAGGGTACTGGCAGCATAATCGTTGCTGGACTGGAGAACGCCATGCGTATAACTGACGAGAGCCTCAAAGATCAGTGTGTTCTTTTTTTAGGTGCCGGGTCGGCCGGTATTGGCATTGCTGACATGATCCGGTCGGCAATGAATCTCGAAGGTCTATCCGAGGAACAGGCCAGAAGTCGCATATGGATGTTTGATGTGAATGGCTTACTCGAGAATACACGTAGCGACCTAATAGCTGAACAGAAAGCGTATGCTCATGAGCATACTCCAACCCACGACTTGGTTACGGCAGTTGACTCAATCAGGCCTAGTATTCTGATTGGGGTGAGTACTATAGGTAAGGCGTTTAGTCGAACTGTGGTCGAGACCATGTCGAAGGTAAATGAACGACCGATCATATTCGCTCTGTCAAATCCAACCGAACACGCCGAGTGCACTCCAGAAGAAGCATATAACTGGTCTCACGGCAAGGCTGTGTATGCAGCAGGTGTGCAATTTCCTCCAGTGCATTATAATGACGATACTTTTCTTCCAGGACAGGCAAACAACTTCTATGTATATCCTGCGATCGGTCTAGCGATTTATGCGACCCGCCCAAAGTTTGTAACTGATGAGATGTTCATTGAAGCAGCCAAGGCGACTGCCGACCAAGTGACCGAAAAGCAGCTCAAGATGGGCATGTTATTCCCACCCCAAAGCAATATCTTGGATACCGAGGTTTATACTGCCGAACGTGTAGCGGAGCTTGTTTTTGAACGCGGTCTAGCACGAGTGGAGCCACCAAATGATATCAGTGATTGGATCAGAACGATGCTGTACAAACCAAAGTACACGGATATAGTTCATTAATATGGAGTTCATTAATATGAAGGAGACATTGATTCCAATATTTTTTACTAGTCTATAAATTCTGTCTGTAGATGAGTGATAAACCCCATCCAGGAATATTGATATTTCTTCATGCCCAACGGGACAGGTGCAATATTTGCAGTTCAATATTCTTGGCTTGCCGTGGCCGTGTGTACAATGACCTAAAGCAATGCCACAATTGCAAGTGCGCCAATTAATATCTTCATGCATATAGTCTCCAGTTTTAACATAGCATTTTCATATAGAAGTTGAATTCATCTGTTCCTTCCCTTAAATGATGATAATTAGGGCATACATAGGTTGCACTTGCGTCTTCGTATACTAGTCTATGTCGTATATTGGTACAAGAGTGGGAGCAGAATTATGAAGGCAAATTGTAATAATCAATTAGAAGATGATATCTTCAACACTTGAAACAGTGCTATTTGGCGCTCCTCATTATAGACATATGAGTGAAATTTTTAGGATGATACGGATCCTCGTAGCATTTCTATACATTTGATCTCTCAATTCAGAAAACATTTTTAACGTGATATGTTTCACACCATTATTTCAAGACGCTATTCCGATATACTTAATCTGGATCTGATAGAATATTCTAGATAATCCAATTTGTATACGAGTCCATCATCCAGCAACCACATTGTACAAGTATGAATTTTCTATTTTTAGTTTTTCCAGACTTATAGGTAATATCCATTCCTTTTTGCAGAATTGATATTGTATTTGATCATGTACTTATGATCATGTACTTAGAATGAAAGTCCAAGAATGAAAGTCCAATCTCCTTAACTGGCTGCACTCATCTAACCAATTTCTTATTGCATCGTAAGCCTCATCAACAGAGGATTTTCTTATGTTAATAAGATAAGGTGCAAGAATGCGCCATATAACAAATTTCCTGTAATCATCTAATGGAGTTTGCAGTAATTTTTCTATCCACCGAATTGTAGTTGAATTTGTGGTTTGGGGCCGCACTCTTTTAGAATACCTAGATTGCTCGAGTCTTTCATCTATAAGCCATCTTCTATAATAGCGCAATAGATATTGTATTGCAGGTCTTTGTCCATCCCATCTTTGTATGATCCGAACAGTCTGTCCGCATTTCGAATTTATTGTTCCTGGAATCCTAACTAAACAGGAGTGTACTGATGGTCTATGTTGATGATCTCCTTTCTTATTCGTAAGGAATTCCTCTGCAAATTGCATGAATTTACTGGTAAGATCTTTTCCATTAGGATCTATAAATTTTGCAAACACTTGTTCTTCCTCTAGAATAAATCCCGACACTGGTTGGTAAATGGGATAGCCATTGCCAGTCCATAGTATGGTAGGATGGCCGTGCATTTTGCTTTCGATTCTCTTCGAGATTCTATTCAGGGCTCTATCAAGTTTATCTTTCGATGTAAAGTCCTTTAGATCTATATCTATCATTAAAAAACTTGGTGGAGTCCTGTTGAGACCATCATATTTGGTAAACGAAGGATAAGCATTGATTCTGCAGTCCTCATAGTTTGATGCCTTAAAATATTCAAGGATTTCCTTTATATTGAATGCTTCTTTCTGGTAGCCAAGAGCTTTGGTCATGATAGTCCTTGGGAAAAAGGGCGCTTGGAAATGCGATAGTATGAGGTTTAGATTCTGTTCTACCTAATTAAAATTCTGACTACTAAGGGGGTAAATTTCTTTCTGTGTAGGGGTGAAAGAAAAATTACCCCTTGTATACCATTATTTTCGTTTTGAGACTGGTCCAGTGTGCTATTATTACCCTTATGACAATAGATTTTCATTTTATAATTATAAATCTGCCGGTGTTACTAAAACCAAAATTTCTGACTACTAAGGGGGTAAATTTCTTTCAGCCCAGATTCTAGGAAGCACCATTGCTGAAAGAAAAAATACCCCTTAGTCGTGAAAGGATTTCATGACGACCTCAATATAGGTGAAAGAAAATTTACCCCTTTTTATACAATTAAACTGAGTATTATTGATTTAGCAATTATTGGCAACCATATTCTATCTCAAGAGCCATATTTAATATCCCAATATGAATATGAACGTACTGCTAGAGGGTAATGATTGATCTTAACCATTATCTACTTATTCTGTCATATGCATATTATATTCCAATATCCATGATTTGCTGACAAATCATAAAATGGAATTATATTAATTAATTAGCAACAGCTCTGAGTCAAGTGATCATGAAAACAAAGACGTTAAGAATATGTCTAGTTGCATTAGCATCAATTTGCTACCTTACAGTAGCCAGCGGCTCATTTCTTTCAGTAAATGCTCAACAGCATAATTCTAATCAGCTTCCAATTCTATTGATACATGGTTATGGTGAGGATTCCAGTGTTTGGAATTCCTGGATACATTGGTTGGCTGCTGATAACTTTTCAAAAGTATACCCAATGACATTCAGTGATGACAAATGCGGATCCGTTGAAGATCATGCAACTGAATTAAGCAATATAGTAAACAAAATTCTGCATGATACTGGTAGTCAGAAGGTCAACATCGTAGCACACAGCAAGGGCGGCTTAGATGCAAGATGGTACATAACAAATGGTGGTGCTGATAAAGTCGCGAATCTAGTCATGATTGGAACTCCAAATTCTGGTTCAACAGCGGCATGGGTGGACATTACAGGATGTCCCTTTGGTTCTGATAAAGATTTGTTACCGGGCTCAAAAGCCACAGAAGTAGTAGATCAACCTCAAATTACACACTATTATACTCTTGCCGGAAACTGGTTGCCATTAGCGCCATGTCCCACTGTCATCCCAGGAGTATGGGTTCCAGATGGCGGTAACTGTCTTATCCTCGGCAATGATGATTTTTTGGTACCGGTTCATAGCGCTGAGGCAAGCCCTCTCCTTCATTATACCCCGCTAGGTCAACCATTTCCTTATAACCACTTTGCTCTACTAAAACACAGAGACGTATTTGATAGGGCGATCCCAATATTGAATGGACAATAGATCAAATTATTGGAATGTACAGAACGTAAGGTGGGCAATGCTAAGACATAGACTAGATCAGGTCTCATTAATTGGTGCTACTAAGTGGGCATTTTTCTTTCAGTGCATTCCCACAGCCAGTGAAAGAAATTTTCCTTCTTAGTAGTCAATATCTTAATGTCACTTGACAAACGATCGTTCTGTTTATTTTCTTAGTCATTTACAAAATGTTTATTAGATTGCGTTCAGATGGCTTTCCAGTATGAATTCTTTAGGAATCATATTATCTTTTACAATTGCTCTTGCGGCTGCCAGCTTTACCTCGCAAACTATAAATGGACCACATCAGGCGATAGCTAAATCTGCATCAAGCATAACAAAATCGTTGATTGGCAATATCACCAGGTTCGGTGTTATTACTACTCCAATAATGTGCGTTACCCTCGGCGACGTAATGAAATCATTACCCAGTATACTTAATGCTACGGCTGCTACTACTGGAGGTAATGAAACTAATTCAACACAAGGAATGATGATGAACATGATGGAACAAGGAATGATGAAATCTGGATTACAGAATGCAAGTCAGGGCGAATTGCAACATTTGAAGAACTTTATGTTTTGTAGCCCGGCAAATGAAAAAATGATGAGAAGCATGATGAAATAAAAACCTAATAGAATCTCATTTCTTTTTTATTTTTTACAAATATCTGGCATAGTCTTGTAATTACTACTATCGACCATGTCATCGCGAAATGGGAAAAAGTGTAGATACTCAATTAAGATTTAATCCAGTTCACTGCAAAATATTCTTTTTTCATCTGTAATTTTATATCTCGATTTGACGTCTCCAGAACTAAGTCGGGCGGGCGATGCTTCTTTAGGTATTATTGACATTGGACAATGTATATTTCTAAAGGATCATACTTAAGAGAGTGTCTTCTAATACAGTTGTGCAAAGCCTAGAATCAAAATCATAGCCTAAATAACAGATTTGAGGCATAGAGTCATACGACGATCTAATGAAAAATTTATGTGCAATACCATTTTGAAGCTCCAAATAACACCTTCTATCAACAAGATTAAGTGTTGACAGCTCAGATATCAGCTGATATTTTCATAAAAACCTTAGAAATAGAGTTTTCTTTACTGATGGTGCAGCTAATAATATATTTATAGCATCAAATCGGTAATTGTCTAATTCTTGTCTTCACCTAGTAGTCTAGAAAGGACAGAGGTATTGTATGGTACAAATAGCACTAGTCATAAATTGGTGAATTTTTTGGATAAAACTAAGCACAGTGTAGATATTTGCGTTGACTCTATGGGTCCAGCACTAATAAACAAATTTGAATCGTATCGAAAAGCACTGGTGGAACTCGTAATGAGAAAAACGAGGATAAGGTTTGTAACTGAAATTACTAAAGTGAATGTTGATGATATTAAGGAGCTAGCGAAAATATCTAATGATGTGCGTCATCTTGATGGCTGTAAAGGAAATTTTGTAATCAACGAAGCTGAGTATCTTTCAATTATTGTTCACAATGATTACCTGGTACACAAACTTGTGTATAGCGATGTTAGCGAGATAGTAGAACAACAGCATTATGTATTTGACACTCTTTGGAATCTGGCAATCCCATACCAGCAAAGAATAGAACAGATTGAGCAAGGATACGAACCTGAATTTCTAGAAGTGATAATTGACCGGCAGAAAGCAGCCCTTATTTTCTCAGAGCTAGTCAAGTCAGTAAAAAAAGAAGCTCTTTTTCTCTTACCCAGCGCCAAAGCATTAATACGATTTCAAAGATTGGGTTTGTTAGATCCGCTATTGGAAGCTTCAGAAAAGAATGGGGCTATCGTGAAAATTATCTGTCTTTTAACTGATAAAAATTCAGAAATTGCAGAACGAATACAGAACTCAAAGATAAAACTTAGAAACGGAACACGATGTCCGTATGGTATGTTCATAGCAGATAATATGAAATACTTTCATGCAGATGCCAGAGATCCTGAAGCCGATCAATTTACAGAAGCTATAGGATTTGTGTTATATTCGAACAGCAGGGGAAGTGTAGCCTCATTTAGGGAAACTTTTGAACTATTTTGGAATCAGCCAGTCGGAGAGAGGGCTCTTTCAGAAGAGGAAGTAAGGGAATATTTGGAATCAGTATTAAACGAAGTAAGAATAAGTGCTGCTGATAAGAAAAACAGTAACCTTAAGCGCTAGCCACAAACAAACGGTAATCACTTTCACGAACTTAACACCTAATATATTCCAGTGAATTTACAACCACCCTCGGCCTCTCACTTTGCGGCTCTGTTATTAAAAAGAATGTTAACTCAATATTATAATCGAAGTGTCCCAAAATGAACAAAATGAGAATGGCAGCGTTGATATCTTAGTTAATGAAATCGAATCATGGAAAGACTTTAGATATGCTCTAAGGGAAGAAAATGCACTTCTCTTTAATGAGATGCTTTCTGAATGCGTACAAAATGAAGACTACATTAGAACTGTTATACACAAAGGTGAATACTTTTCAGCTGAATCATTATTCATGCTCTTAGTATTGCAGCAGCAAAAGATGATAAATGAGTTAATTGCTAAAGTATCAGAATCTAATAATTTACAAAAGCAAACACAATGATTTAATCTGGTTCAAAATCTATTACTCCATATAGCAAATTTAATACGTTCTCAACGAAGGGACGTCGTTATCATTTTTTGGTGATGATTGAATATTGGTTGTCTACAATCCATACATCTAAAGCAGCTACTTTCCCTCCTTTCGAATTATAATATTGGAATCTCTGAAATCCAATTTCGTAGAGTTTCGAGAGAAACACTCCGATCATTATTATAATTTAGAACACTGGGGACAAACCCGCGCCAATTCTTCAGTACTATGCAAAACTCTGTATATCATTCATAAAGAAATATGTCATAGCAAGTTGCTTTTTGAAACTATGTAGCTGAATATGCTGAACAAGCATAACAGCAAAGAAATTGCCTGTCTCACCAATATTCTATCGGTTCAAAAACTAGGAGGCAAACGCATCAGATCTTAAATTAGAGCATCATCTTTTCAGTTATGGGGATAAGGAACACTACACGACGAAGATAGGGAGGCCTCTTGCGGGTTTGGTGACTACTTCCATTCCCAAACCTTCAACTGGAAGTTACCTCCTTCGTCGATGTCCAACTCCCAAACTCCCGGCAAGCTATTCAACCTTGCAAATTTTGGCGAGGAAGCCTGCCAGATAACTCCACCTCGCCAGCTCGCCTTTAGGCCACTTCCGGTAGGTCGCCCCCTTCCATGAGCCCACACATCTACAGTGTCCCCATCTTTGGTTGTGCAGATTCCATTGAACTCTGCAATCAAGGTTCCTCCATGAGGGGTTGCGACGCCTGTATAGATAGATGAATAGTCTGCACCGAACAACTTGCCAGTTCCCTGATAAGTCGCTTCCACTTTTCCGCCGGGGAGTACCCTTATTCCTGCGAACTTTCCAGTTTCTTCGAATGCTAAATCTCCTAGAGTCATGTGACCGTGGAATCTATGACTGCTATTTATGCGTTCTCGGTTCCAGAAAGGCTCTGTAAAGTTAAGGAAGAAGATATTGTTTTCTTTCTCGTTTTTTATATGTGATATACCAGATAAGAAATAGAACTGGCGTTAAAGACATAGTATGTGTTGCATCTTTATTTCAATGGTCTCTCGTTAAGAAATACTTAAGGCTTGTCCAAATTTGTTACAAGAAACCACACTGCTATAAGAGATTGGATTCAAAAGTATAATCCTCAGAGGTTGCATTATATAACGACTAAGATCTTCGAATTCATACTAGACGAAACTCAAATCAAGGTTGATTCCGAGTTAATTTGGTTCTGGTTACAATAGAGCCTGAAAGTGAAGAGGTTCTAAGATTGAATATATCAAAAGAAAGAAATATGTTTGTCGCAGAGAGATTTCTGTCAACTTTTGGGTAGTCTGCTGTTACCATCCCAATACCTTTGCAGATCTCGCAGCAGCTTTGTCTAATGCTTGTTTTGGATCCTTATTCTCAAATTGAACCTCATAGATTGCCTGTCGAATATTATCAGCAATTTGAGGATATTCAGGAATTGATAGTCGTATTCCTGCATATGGGATCATAGAAACTAGTTCTCCATAGTATGGATAAGAGGACGAAACGGTTGAATTTAATAAAGCATTTTTACCAATAGAAATTTGAGTTGGAAGATATCCTCCTTGAAGAAGAAAAGTACGAAGAATCTCCGGAGTCAGTACTAATTCAATCAGCTTCCAGGCTAGTTCCTTATGAATAGAAGTCTTGGGTATACTTAACGCCCAACCTCCCATCAAAGTTGAGGTTGTGTTATTTTTAGATGGTACTGGTAGTGCTGGAATAAAACCTACCCTGTCTTCAAAGTCCTTTTCTGTCATGTTTTGAAGAAATGGTACCGGTAGCCATGAGCCTTCAATCATTACTGCAAACTTTCTATCTAGAAATTCTAATCCGAAAGAATGATTCTTCTGAGGTTTTATGCCAGCATCGACCTGCTGTTTTATAAAATTCATAGCCCTTATACCCTCTGTACTATTAAATGCGGGAAACCAGTAACTGCCTTTTGTGGGATGTCCTGACTTCATCTTTAGTATTTCGCCACCAAGCATCCACAGATAAGGATACCACAAGTCAGGAGAATGACTAGCACCTGTAAGATGTACTCCTTCTATTCCTTGTGGTCTAAGAACAGTGTTTAGTTTTTTTGCTGCTGCAATATATCCATCCCAAGTTTTTAATGAATCTGGATTGACACCTGCCTTACTTAATAGATCTTTCCAATACCACATACCTCTGATATCAGTCCATGCCCATATGCCGTACACCTTTCCGCTGTATATACCGCCATTCCAATTCTCATCATACCAGTCATTTTGTCTTCCCCAACTTTTGGTATAATTTGTAAGATCAGCCAAGAGCCCTTTCTGCGCAAACTCTCCGAGCCAGATTTGATCTAGGGAAACCAGATCAATTGATCCTGGTGCTTTTGTACCATCGAGTGTTGTTAATAGCTTAGTTCGGAGTTGATTTGTCGGGTACTCTGAATAGTTTAATTGGATATTCAAATTAGGATACATCGTTTTCAATTTGCTAAGTGCACTCTCGAGTAGAGATTTTCCCATTTCACGATTCGTATGTAACTGTACGAATACGGCTGTTAGGACAACCTTTTGTTTTTGTGGTGCTGGCTGAGCAAAACTTGGTTGAACAATAATTGTTGGAACAATTATTGTACTCACTAACAACAGAATGAGTAGTAAAGGTGAGTATCTAGCGCAAATTCTAATGACGAAAGAGACTCGTAAAATCTGAAGAATAGATTCATTAGTAAAATCACAGTTGCTTCTGGTTAACATTTTCCAATTGTATTTCCCGAATCCGAGACCACCTTTGGCATATCAATCAAGACCACTCATCCATTTTTTAGACCTATTTCGTAGAACTTGTTATAAAGCACGATTATTTATAATGTACTAGTTACTATTAAGAAAAAATGACATATTTTTGATAAACTTGAGCAATACTATACCATATCATCAATCCACATATCGAGATGGATTTGTTAAATAGCTTATCAGTTATTTAACACATAATGAGTGATGGATCCTCAGCCGAGTTGACAAATACCGCCTACGACATACTAAAGGTCTTAGGAAAAGATGCAGATTTTCTATACGACACCATTGACAAGTACATTAAAGATGCGCAGAATGCGAATAGGCAGGACTTGATAGAGATGTGGCAGGTTATAAAAAAGGATAGGCAAAAACATGTACATATGCTAAAGGAAGCATTAGAAAAAGAGATCCATGGTTAACTATGTACCTAATCTGGGCAGATTAGATAGACAGATTTCACCTTTTGCAAACCTATCGTTTTTCAGAAAAAAAGTGTATAGCAGTACTTGTCATAAGTGGACCATCCGCCGTACTGACGATGACTAGAACTTCTGATTCACCATAATGTCCATAGTTCACACCGTATCAGAAAGCACTTTTTTAGGAAATAATTATCCGCATTCCGAATTATCATATTTTCGGTTTAGATTACGATTGAGGAATACACAGTCTTGTCTATAACTAATAGGTGACAATCTATTCATAGTTTTTGTGTACTCCCAGCTTTTTTGTTCTAGTCGGTATAATGCTCAATATCTAAATAAACGCCTGGAAACAACAGGATAATAATTAGTTTATATTTTCTGGAAAAGTCTATAGACGAAAGATCAAACAATTATTTGACTTTGTGTTTTTCGAAGGTAACAAAAACGATAGACCGGAATTTGTCAATAATGTATTTACACAGTTAGTAAGAAATGTTGTCAAAAATCTTCAGTAGTGTAACCTATCTATGTAAATGTAACAATTAGTTGACTTAACAGTACCAAAAAATATTGGTATCCCTATTTATTTATTTATTGTCCTCTAGTAGTAAACTGTTGCTGAATCGATGAATAGGATGATGTCCAAGCTTTTACCAGATTTGAGTTAAATTCAGCACTGGCTTCGACGGTTCTGCTATAGTTTTTCACATTTTCTCTCAATGCATTTAACACATTTAGTGTTAGTTGATGGTTAATATCGGCCATTCTTATAATATTGTTTGTAGAATCGTTTGATTGTTTTATTAATCCCTGAATGTAAGGGGTTGCTGTGTCTGTAACAACGAAGTTATTAAAATTACCGTTGTTGTTTGCAAATTGCTTTTGAACTGAAGTTGTTGTCTGAATGGAATTCCTAGATGCATCTATGTATTCTTGCTGCAAATTCGAGATTGCTTGCGCATACTCTGGCTGAACCTTTGCAGCCTGATTTACCACTTTGGTGAAGTTTTCGTTTGCTACATCGAATAGAGTTACATTGACATCTTTCGCAATCTTTGTGATATCTTTTGATATTTTACTTTCTGATGATGACATGGCTATCAATAGCACCCATCCATATATAAATCATTGGTATTAAATGGTAATTATTACCTCCAATACCCGTTAATAGTTAGTACCTGTCCGTTCACAGATTCTGAAGTCATGTCAGTATCACTTTCCGAATGCTAACCGATATTTGACATATTTGCATGAGAATGGCAATGTAAAAGCGCTCCTCGAACACCATAGTATATCTTTCATTCTCCCTGGAACAAATCAATACCGGCAGAAGAAAAGATGAGGGAAATTAAGGAAGTATCGTCTCGGTATATTTCGAGATTTGAAAATCTACATTGAGCGTTATAAAACTGCTACTAAGGGGGTAAGTTTTCTTCCTCTGATGGGGTGAAAGAAAACTTACCCCCTTGTCCATTAAAATTATTTTGAGATCATCATGCGGTCTAAACCTTCTGGGTTTCTGACATGCTAATCCAATTAAATTGGTCTCGTTATTTAGCGTAGCTGATATATTCCTAATGATATCTACTTTGATTGATTTAGTGTTCTCTGTATAGATATCATTAGGATTGTAGGCTGCGCGCCCCCATCTGCATGTACCTCTAGAATTTGCTTAATTCATAGACTACTAAGGGGGATTTTTTCTTTCAGTATTGTCATCTTTTTCAGTTACTCTGACGTAAGTGTCATAAGATACTACCTTCAATCCACCCCTACGGACCATTTCCTCAATCATCATCTTCGCATCCGAAGTGTAATATTTTCCGCTAGAAACGAGTCTCTGTTTTAGTTCTTGGCCGCCTACAGTAGTTTTATCCACTTCCATGCAATTTCTTAGTTCTCTTTGCTCATCTGCTATCTCATCGTATATCTTCCAGAATTCGGCTACCTTGTCTGCTGAAGGCCATGGATTGTCAGATGATAAAAAATTCTCGCTGCTAGGGGGTATTTTTTCTTTCACCTCTTCATTAGTCTTCGATAAACCGTACTGACTTCCTCTATTATCATCCCTTAGTCCCCTGAACTCGTCTGTTAAGAACCAGCTAAATTCTGGTCTTAGCGATATATGATGTGCAGAGGCAGTGTCTTCGGGATTATCTTTGTCTACCAATCTAAGGACCCATAGTTCTAGCATAGTCCTACGTGCAGTCGGGGGCGCCATATTCAGCGACTTCTCTATTTTTGAAGCAGTAAGCTTACCATTATGTGCAAGCAACAGATCGAATATCGTTACACGTTCCTTTGATGCAGTTGAAAGTACAACGTTAACGATCATTGGGATATCGTCTAGTGTAATGTAGTTGCGGCCTTGCGACAATGCATGCCCTCTTGCTAAATTTGTTAGTTGTTGTATCGCTCTATCAGGCTCTTCGATTGTGGGCAGCGTGTATCCATAATCCGACCCCTGCGTGCGGTAAGTATTCCATGTTGGTGCCACTCCTCTTAAAATGAGTAAGGAGACGCGCAAGCCTAATGATATATCTTTGCGCTGCCTTATCATTCATTTCTGAATTCCAACCTACATTTACTAATCCGATTTCATTATCGGTAATGGCCCCTGGAATAATTTCAAACCAAATCATGTAATCGGTCAATGCTTTTTTTATCTCAGCAATTCGACTGCTAAAGTCGTCATTTCTTGATCCATATAGTCATCTTCAGTCTTGTGCAGAACTAGTTGTGGTCTTAGAAAATAGAGCTTTGGACCTAAAGTTGCCAGATATTTGTGGACTTTGTGTGGAATATCAACCGCAGCGCCAATCCAAGTAAACATCATTTCTCCACTGTATCCTCTGTGTCCTTGGGCGCCGCTATCACTCTCATATCCATTTCCGTCCAATATGCGAGTCATTATGCCAAGAATTTGTAGCAGATCATCGTCTTTCGCAGAGAAAGTAGGTGCCAATTCCGGAGTTAGAAAGCATTTATTTTTAATCTTTGGCAACAAGTCTATCTGAGCTAATTGCTCCTTTTTCACTGCTGTGGTATGAGACACGAACGATTTGGCGCTAAAATTATCGGTGTAAAATGTGTGCGGCCAATTCCGCAAGAGCTCTATAACTTGAGTCTTGAGGGAACTTGGCGGGCCTAGAATAATCCCTGCAAATGGTAAAGTACAGTCTTTTATGTTTAGGATCTTTTGAATGGATAATTCAAATTCCAAAGCTGGCCAAAGGTTTGGAAGATTTCTATTTACTACAGCTAGTAAATGATTATACTTTTCTCTTAACTTCTCTTGCCACTCATCTAACATCACATTTTTGTTATCTGCCCTAGCTTTCTCAATATCGGCTAGAACCTCTTGTATTTCTTTAGATCTTTCATTGCTACTGCAAGCTATTACTTCTTTGTTATCAGTGTCTAAAATTCCTAATACGACTTCGTGATTGATATCCAAAAAGTTAGTAATATGTACTATATCTTCATTTGAGAGGCTTTTTCGCCTTGCCTGTTTTTCAAAGTCACTTATTGTTTTACTCCACTTTGGATAGATGCACGAAATTATGGTCTGTTTACAACTATGGTTGAGAGTAACTATGAGATTAGTCCTTTTGTAAATGCCTATGCTTTCTACGACTGCTTTTTGCTTTAGATCATTTGAAAGCTCCAAATATACTATGCCATTGTGCTGTTTATCCTCTCGAAAAGTTTTATCTGGATGTTCAGAGGATCCATTATTGTTATCGGTCAACTTCTTGGAATCACCTTTCAAGATGCTGTCTGGTTCGAGATGTTAGATGTGGCTAGTGGAATATCTACATCTAACTTCTTTTCCTTTGTAATTTTGTGACAACTACATTCACAGATTAGACGATGACCAAAAATTTTATTGATATAAAATTTGGTGCAATCCTTACAGCTATTAGTCAGGCATTGCTGGACTGTATCTGTACGGAAAACCTTAACTTCAGATTTAGTCAACTCCCTTATAACCTTGCGATATCTCGATGAATTTTCTAATTGAAAACGTTGTACGACAGTGTGGGCAAGAAACTACGTATTTGTTTGTGCCGGTATAGTACCATTGGTGATTGCACCTTTGACATTGCAGCGCAATGGCCTCTTTCTTTATTACTACGGATGCCATGTACTCTTTAAATTTTTACTGAATATATAGTTAAGACGGTACTCTAATTTTCAGTTTCATATACCCCGCTGTGATACAACTGCTTCGCAAATTCTGTCTTATTTTTACCATCCATATTTCCAAGTGCTGTGATTAGGGCGCGCATCTGGGACTGCATTGTATTGAACTGGCCTTCCATAACAGTTAATTTATCTTCCTTCCGTTTCTGGTCATCTAGTGTTTCATTATATACATCATAAGTTAATACCATTCTGCAATGCGCGCAGAACTTTGCATCTTGTGTATTGCCTTCATTACAATTAGGACATAGTTTAGGGTTTAGTGTATTTATCGAGATGTTATCCTTTGTAATTATTCCGTAGGCTTCAAGCAATGATTCTGATGATTCGTTTCCAAAGTAGTGAATGTATTTCTGGGCCATGTTACTGTTCGTTGACCAGCCTGCATGTTGATTCAAAGTATGCAATTTTAGTTTGGTGGATTTTTCGGTAAGTGCTGAATGCCTTCTTATATAAGGATTGAATGGTTTTGTAAGCAGGACTTTGATTTTTTCTTTATCTTCATTTGGCACAGTAGGATCTAATAATAATTTAGGAAAGAATTCTTCTTTATAATTTTTGTATATCTCATAAATGCCGCTAGGAGTAAGTTCTTTACCCATGCTGTGCCTGCTCATGCCGATAAAAAGTGGAGAGTTTGGATTATTACGACTTGGATGATTGGACAGCCATTCTTTGATGTAGGGAATGGATTGAATCAGTGGTATGTGTCTGCTTCCAGTTTTTCCGTTAACTAATACCTCTGCATATTGCCTATTTCCTGCGGACCTAAATACGACATCTTTTATTTTTAGGTTCATGATCTCATGAGGGCGCGCTGATAGATCTCGAGCCATAGTGTGGTAGCATCTATCACGTTTGTTCGTGACCCATTTCAAAAATAATAGATCATCTTCCTGAGTCCATAGATCAGAAGGCTTGTAACAACTAATCTCTTTTCTGCGCAATTGAGGAATACCCATTATACATTCAGGTCTATTTTCTTGTGAAGATAATTCACTTCTTTTCTTCGGGTTGGTGATATTAGGATAATATAACCATTTGAAAAACCTAGATAATATTACACATCTAATATTGTAACTTCCAATCCATTTGTGCAATGGATCTTCATCCTCAGGCTTGCGATTTTTATCTAAATAAGTAAGAAGATCGTCACGTGTCATATCAATAAATTTTTTGTCAAGTACAACTATCCTTGATAACTCTGAAAGGAACTGAATTGTATATCTAACATAGTTATATCTTGGATTAATTTCTCTTTTCATTGCAATAATATATTCACATACTATCACGGCATTTTCTTTTGATAGTCTGTTTCTGTTTCTAAGGATTAATTCAGGTAATTTTCCTGTAAAGCATTCTGTTGTTAAAACTATTTTCCTTTCTAGTATTTCATCGTTTGTTACTGCTGATTCACTTATCGTTATTGTGCTACCTATTGACTTCTTGGTACTATTTATGGTCGTATTATTTACCTTGCGGACCACATAGACTAAATGAACTGAAATACTAATAATCCTTTGTATGAGAGAGTATTATAACTATCTAATCGATCATCTTAATCTGTTTAGCGCCAATCTGACCTACCATATAATAATCATTAGCCAATTGAATAATATCACCAATTGAGATTTTATAATGACTTCTCCTTTTTCTTAATGATATCCCAAATGGTCTTTCTTCTTGTCTAAACTTAATCCATATTCGTCCCACGTTAAGTATATTCTTAAACTCGCATTCCCATACTAAATCATAAATCGTATCTAAAGCTTGTTTACTAAGATTGTCATCTCTTAGAATAAATTCCGGATCGGGCTCTTTGCAGAAAAAAACTCTTACTTTCATATTCTTTACGATATTTAAGAATTATAATCCATATGCAATATTTTATTCTTATATGTTAGATACGAGATAAAATGTGAGATGTAGCGTGGAAAAGGTTATGAACTATATTATATAATCCTAGAATAGGATAGCATTTGACTGTAAATTAGTGATATTGATAATGAGTGCAAATAGTAATAATAATAATAACAATAATAAGGACATATTACAGTTTTTGAATCAAAAATATGTTAATCTTGAGACGTACAAAAGAAATGGACAGGCTGTACTTACGCCTGTGTGGTTTGTCATGGATGCTGAAACAATATACATTAGAACCGATATGAATTCCGGCAAGGTAAAGCGCATTAAGAACAATCCGAATATACGCGTAACTCCATCTGGCCCGAGAGGGCAGCTAAGAGGTAAATGGATGGAGGGTCAGATGAAAATGGCGGGTTCTTTAGAATCAGAACATGCAAATCAACTTCTTGACAAAAAATATGGCATTCAAGGAAAAATAATTAGAATGTTTAACAAGATTAGAAACACAAAACCTGTAGTGTTATTGATTCAAATACAAAGATAGATAGTATTAGGTAGTTATGTAGACTGACTGACTGAAATATGTTAGATTTGGATTTTCGCAAATCTGAATCGAGATGACTTTACATTAAGAAATAGTTGTTGGATTCCATAATAGTCACTCTGATATAAAATATGGATCAAAATCTGCATATTTTCCTACCTCGTAGTACTTTGACTGTCAATAAAAGTAAATTGTTTGATGTCTTATCTGTACCCACAACGAAGAGAAGCATTCATCCCGGTAGGATATAGTGGCCATTCAAAACCAAAGTCCAGCATTAATTGTTCATAACCCGGTTCCTCTGTTTCCCACATCAAGTTTCATGTTCTATTGCTGGTGACTTAGTAATGTAAGCATAATTGCAACATCAATCATAAATAGATTTTATTTTATACCCAGGATACCTGGGATAATTTGAAATTCTAATTATACACTATAGTTTATCCTGTAATTGTATGTATCATATGATAGTTATCTATCCACGATATTATAATCTTAGAGTAGAAAAAGGGATGACTGACTGATTACTGAAGGATCTGAAATAAATTCCTTCTACTAGTACTCCTGTTAAGCTTTCCTATTATTGGAATAGGATAACCACAATTATTGCAACAGTTATTATTATCTAAGTTCCATGAACCTATACTATATCCATAACGTTCTATGGCAACGCAATTGCATTCAGGACAATAAGTATGTTCTAATGGGTGACCAGGAACATTACCAAGATAGGCATATTTCAATCCCTCTTTTTTTGCAATAGCATGATGCTTCTCCAAAGTTTCAATTGGTGTCCTACCAAAATCCATCATTTTGTAATCTGGATGGAATCTCAAGAAATGAATTGGAATATCAGGTCCTAATTCATCATATACAAATTTGCACAGCTTTCTTGCAGCTTCTAGGTCATCACCTACTTGTGGAACTATAAGGTCTGTAATTTCTGTATGAATGGATGTCTTGTCTCTTATCTCTTTTAATGTTTCAAAAATTGGGTCTGCTGATGGAATTCCTATGTACTGTCTTACAAACTCTTGTTTACCGCTGCCTTTAAAGTCAACCGTTATACAATCCAAAAACTTGCCCATCATAGAAACAGAGTCTGGTGTATCATATCCATTTGAAACAAAGATATTAAAGATGCTTTTCTTATGTGCTTCAATTCCACAGTCTTTTGCAAATTCAATAAAAATAGAAGGTTCGTTGTATGTATATGCAATTCCATGAGCGCCCTGCTCTACGGCCATATCTACGACTTGTTTTGGTGTCATTTCAACACCTTCTATCTTACGCCGCTGAGAAATATCGTAATTTTGACAGTATTTGCATAGCCAATTGCAGCCTGTTGTTGCGATGGAATAAATTGCTGTACCTGGTCTGTAATGTGTAACAGGTTTTTTCTCTATCGGATCTATATGGCCTGTAATAACCCTGCCATACACGTACAAATACAGGCTGTTATTTGTAACCCCTCTGATACCACATAAACCTATTTTACCTTCTGGGATTTCACACAGCCTAGCACAGGCAGTACATTTTATCCTGCCGTTTGGAAGTTTAACTTGAAGTTCGGCTTTTTTACCAAGTACTTCGTTAATGCTGCTATTACTACGTTGCATACTAGTAGAATATAGCTCTAACAAAATATATAGTTTGTATTATAATTATGCTATATTTATATAGTAATTCTAATGACTGTCTTTATCCTCTTAGCCTGCATAGATAATGCTATTTTAGGTTAGCCGAATAGTAGATTAAAGACCTTCATAATTAATCCATGTCGTATATTTTTATTTTTATGTAGTTTAACTTCAGACGTATTCATTGAAGAAGACGCCTACCTTGATATCTTTATTTAATCTGTTGTTCTTTGTGACGGTCCTTTAATTGAGACTCCTTTATCTCCTGTTGCCAATTATGAATCAACGTAACCTCAACTGTTTTCACTTCATGGCTAATAGAGGATCCACGATTGTTTAGTACAAATGCATATGCGTCGCTAGTAGTAGGCTTAAAGATGTCATTAATTTTTAACCCACCTCCCTTATAGTAAAAGTTAATTTCATGCCTTTTACTGTCATTATTTTCTTTCCAAGTCGGCACATCTTTTCTACTCATAATTAGAACTTCTATTTCTTTATTTGAGTTTGTTACCTCTACATCAAAAGTTAGCCTATAATCAAACATAAGTATGAGATTACACCAAAGTACAATATTTCATATCCTAGAGAATTTCTAGTGGGTATGTTAAATTCGTTGATATTTCTCATGACATGCGGAAGTACTTTCATCAGTATGAAGAAAGTAGGCATTATTAATTATCTTTTAATCTTATAACACATCTTAATGATCTCAAATGATGTTTTCTCAGTATTGACTGAAATTATAGTATCGATCATTACTTGATCTGTCTGGATACAACACACTAGTAGTGATAATATTTATTTTATCAGCTGTCAGAATAAATGCTAATAACAAGCCAATGTGAATTGTCATTATTCTCAGGATTATTTTATTTAACTGAAGACTTAGAGGAAGATGTAGATGTGACATGCGCGGCTGCTGCAGCCGAATGATTTGTAAATCCAGAATAAGATTCAAGCCACGCATACAGATCAGCTAATACATAGGATGGTATTGGACCGGACGATGTTTGCCACTTGGATGAAGGATAAAGTGTATGTCCAAGATTTGGATATGTGATCAATGTATGGTCATGGTGATTTAGTTCCGTTAGTCTTTGCTGTAGGAGAAATGTTTGTTGAACTGGGCTTCCAGAATCATTTTGTCCATGAAGCATTAGAATGCCAGTAGATGATTGAATATTACCTATGATGTCTAACGTTGAATTTAGATTAAGAAGTGATCTTAAATAAGTAGGACATAGGCTGGGATCCTCGCATTTAGATGCCTTCAATATGTCTTCAGATCTCTTCTCGAGTATAGATTTGAGTTCTGTATTGATGTTTATGTTTATATCATTGTTGGGACCGTATTCTGGTTTTAGAAGCTTAGCATTATTGGAATTACTCTGGGCAAGAAGCAGTTAGCTGATATTACCACCGACCATACTTTAGAAAATTTATCTTGTGAAGCTTCCTTCAAGGAAATAGATCCATTATGATTTTTGTCCAATACTTCTTTAGCATATTCAAGCGGTAAATCAACGAACAAATAAATGCAGTACATCACATGATTTTTGAATTCTGGCATCTAAAAGCACTATATTCTTAATCTTAGTTGCTGGATTATCAATGGCAATTCTTGTAGCAGTTTCACCTCCTTCACTATGGCCAATTATACTTGTCTTATTTGGATTGACTTCAGGCTGCTGTATTAGAACATTTAGAGCTTTCTGTGCATCTTGTACTAAATCATTGTATGTCATATTTTCCCACACATTGTTGTCGGCAATGGTAAGATTTGCTCCTACTCCTCTCTTATCGTATCGAAGCACTACAAATTCCCCTCTCCGATAGATATTGAGCTAACTGAAAGAACATGGTTGATGGATATATCTTTGAATCTGTGTTGTTATCAATACGAATATAGCCTCCAGAATAATTCATATCAGTTACTCCAGCACCAGAAACAAGAATAACCCCCGGAAATGGTCATTTACCAATAGAAGAAGGATAAGTCAGCTGAGCGTTAGTTTTTACTCCATTTCCTAAGTCTATAGCTAGATTTCTTTGTTTTATTGTCTGTATGTACTGTTGCATTTTTGCTCTATGCAATTTATAATAGCTTATAACATTCAGCATATATTTTAGATTTCTGAGGCTGCATCAGAACAGCCATAGTAATTCCATAGTTCTACTTTATGGAGCGTGCATTTTGGCACGCCTTTCGATAGACACGCGCATTTTATCGTCTCAGCTAGCCGCCAGCCTATACATCGATCTCTCAATCAAAAACTATGGGAATAAGAATACTTCAGATATTCAGATATCGATTGATCATTTGAATAATCATAGAAGATTGTACTGTTAGTTATTAGAATATCAACCCATATGACAAAATAATTAGTCATAATTAGAAAAAATATAGCCATACATCATTTTTATAATCAGATTTAACCGTGTTATACAGTATATAATTCTAACGGGGTTCATATAATATTCGCAGTTTACTTAATGCAGTCGTTAGAACTAATCTAGTCTGCCATGACACAGGCGTGAATATTGACAGTTATCGGTAATACTGCTGGATTCACATATCGATCGTTTTTGAAAAATTATGTAGGATTTTCAAAATAATAATCTTTAATTGGCCACTAATTCGCATGTATTTTAATAAAAGTGAATGTGGACATTGACTTGTTTATGTTATATTCTGTCAAAACATTTACAAATCTTGTCCGATGGTATCAAATACATTATATGCTATTTGAGTTACTAGTCTTAATGCTGTTAATCCAGACATTTAGAAATTCATTATATGCATTAATCCATGCAATATAATGAGCTTGCCAAAACCTTATTCCAATGAGGAATGGATTGTTATAATAATCATTGAGCAAATTGGAAGAAAATTCTTTGTTGTCGTTGACATAGAACTCATCTGATTCAACTAAATAACCTTGTTTTTCAGATTCTTTACGCACCTGGGTAACATTATCTAGTTTTACATCCTGTGTAGACATCGCGTCCTCTTCTATTAATTCTCTTGCACTAGGATCTCTTTCTTGTAAAATTGAATCAACCATAGCAGGAATGTTGTTAGTAGTAGGATCTGTGTTTGTGTTTAGATTAATTTCACTATCTATTTTTTTAATGGTATCTTTGATAGTTATTTTCGATGGATCTAGTTGTGGTTCTTCTGCCGTATCGGAGAATACCCTTATTGTCTCATCTAGAGACATATTAGCTACTTCTTTCATTTCTGACATGGCATTATCTCTAGACGAATCAAATACTTCCGGTCGAAGTGATGGCGATGTGGGTAATATTGGTGATGATGAGTTGACTGCTTCTTTTGATGATGATGAATTCTCCTGCTTTTGATCCATCGTTCTAGTCCTTTTCTTGTCTTCGAGCCCCATACTCATATCTATATTTCTATTAATCTCCTTATTATCAGTTTGATCATCGTAATTACTATTTTGATAATGTTTAGTGGTTGATTTGATTGGTTTATATGCAGCGGAAGTTGCAGTTCGTTTATTCTTCAGATTAATAGTATTTCGTCTCTTATCCTTGAGCCTCTTTGATTTCATAAGAAAAATAGATACTTTTATCCCTATTTTACGTATAGAATTAATACAGTGATAAGAATGGATAATTAATAATAGTTATTTGTAAAATAAGGCGAGTAATTAATAAAAAAATTTTGATAAGAAATAATTTTTGATAAGAAATAGGAAATGAATAAGACATATAACTTCAAAAATCGCTGTTTTTATGTGAGTTGATTCTTAAATATTTTCTATTTAGTTGTATGGTTTTAACAAAAATCTCATTGTAATGTAAGTCTTGTATAGTTCTATCCATAACACATAATTAATAATTTTTGCCATCACAATACATTGCTCTGTTTATAAATTTTAATAGATCTTCATTTGTCACAGGCTTTTGAATTATACAATTATCTGTTATTAAAGGAAAGTCATCTGAATATTTTCCATAGTTAATTTCTCCGGCTGTAAGAAAACATACTTTCACCGTCTCATCAAGTTTCTTAATCTCACTATAAAAGGAAAAGCCGCTCATTTCTGGCATTTTATATCAAGAATTAGTAGATCGTAAAAATATGGTTTGAAATTGTCTAAAGCAAGACGAGGATTCTCAAATGAATCAACAATGAAATCATTTGATTCTAATATCTCGCGTAATGCGGTGTTAATGTCAGCCTCATCGTCGACTATAAGAATTCTCTTTGACATTTTATTTTATAATCGATCATTTTCCCTGTTTTTTAGATTTATTCCTTCACTTCTGGACGATCGAACTACATGATTTTTGCTTGGCATTGTATATCACAGCCTCGCAAGAGCTACTTTAACTGCTTATATATGGAAACACTATTGCCTTGAAGGTTATTTTGCAAGTAGTAGTGCCGAGCAGCTCCAAGTCTAAACAGATTTACTACAAACCCTGCTGCGTAATAGATTAAATATTCAAACATACAATTAGATTATACATAGTCATTATTTTACTCTAGTAGACAGCTATCTTTATCTGGTGTCTACACTATCATTAAATTTTTGAGCTCAGATATATAGCTTATAATATCTAAAGTTAGAACGCATTTTCCTTCAGGCTGAGGGTATGCAGAACATAGACCTTTATCACAGTCAAAACTAGCGGCAGTAGGCATGGGGTCATCATTTGCTTCTATTCCACCAGGACCATGTCCCTTATATGAACACCATCCCTTTATGTATCCGTTAACGAATTGTGTGGTTTGGTTTCAAATCCATTACCTGGTGTAATATATATCCACCCGGATAATCTGGAAAAAGAGTCAAGTTATACTTTGCACAATTGACAGTTCTATCAGTTATTCCGTCGACTACTCCATATTGAAACGAGATTATATGATTGATAAGCTGTTTGCATATACACTCGGCGCACTTAGTGCGATAATCATTACGACCATTATTACATAAATTATTTGTTTCACGACCATACAACTCCATGTATATTTCTAGCTAAACGTGTCAATACATTCATTGTATTTCTCAGTCCCCTGAACGAAATGATAGTCCTCAATACATGCTTTGGTCCCAGCTATCTCTGAATATAATTGATGCATATTCATATGCCATTCAGTTCCATTTAGACCATATGCTGGTCCTACGCCTATATCTTGGTATTTGACTTCAGCAAGTACGCGCCATAAACTTCCGTTCAGACTAGTTACGAAATAGCCTGCGTCTATTGAACTGTTAGGGGCTGATGGTAAATTGGTTAATTCGTGACATGAACTAGGTCCGGTGATATTGTATACCAAACAGAGTGAAAGATTTTTGGTTACATTATTTTTTGGATCAAATCCATCCAAGAATATATGATATTTATTCATGTTTGGTGGGGCAGGTCCTTCAGCTAACGTCCAATATGCCTCTGATTGACTGCCTAGTTTGGGAGTCCAAAATGCGCTGTCATTTACTTTCGGCAGTCCGACTGATGTGACAAGTGGTATAGCACTCTTCGATAGATCCAGGCTGACAATACCGCCAGTTTCGCCAAGCGTTATTGTCTTGTTGTCGAGAATGGGTTGTGAAATGCATTCCGGATAGCTGTATGCATTCAGATGTGTGATACACTGGCTTACATTCACAGTCACTTTATCTCCGGGGTAATATCCAACTAGTTCGTCAGTATATCCGAGAAAATGCATCTCTCCAGTTTTGTTTACCATTCTGGTTTCTGATCCGCCCGAGCCTGAAGTCTTATCGTAATACTGATATGTTACATTCACGCCCGCTGACGGAATGCCATAAGTGACTACAGCAATACCTTCCGTGATAGGCTCATGCTTGCCTATGAACCATTTCGCAGAGCTTGGACCATCAGGACAGTAAAATGCGGCCCTATCATCATCAGTTCCCACATTTTTATTGGCAGGTATGCTACAGTATCCATTGACATATCCTTCGACAAACTCTGCCGAATGCCACGCAAAGCCATGTTTTGGTTGGTCAATATACGAAGTTGCATTTGATGAGGTATTTCCGTCAGTTACACCGTGTTGAAAGCCTGACTGATAAGCAGCTTGCGGACGTTGTGAATGTGGAAGTTGTGATAATTGTCCAGGGTCAGTTGACACAGTTGATGATACAGTTTGTGCAATGACAGATTGTGCGCCTATCATTAATATTGCGCATAGCACCAAGACTACGATTGCAACTAGCGTCACTGTCATCTCTCATCCACCCACGAAGCAGAATCTGGGCCCTTATCACAAATCCAACTAGCTTGATCTGCGTCACTTGACGTTCCAGGACTAGCCCTGCAAAATCCTGCAATATAACCCCTTACAAAGTCCCATGAATGAAATGCAAAGCCCTTACCTGGCTTTAAAATATACCAGTGGCATCCATCCGAATGTACATACCTATCCTTTCCGTCACTTACTCCGTGTTGAAATCCCGATTGATATGGAGATATTGCAAAGGCAGACTGCTGTTTTTCCATTAGAAAGACTGACGTGCCCATCAAGAGCGCAATACTGATCACTGCGGCTATTATGGTAGTCATTTCACTTCACGGTGCATACCTTTGGTGATGAGATCAAAGTGAAAAAGAATGCCATTATTACATACTTTCTTCGTTCCAACCTACTACATCTAAGATCGATAGATAGATAGCTTTGAACATTCTTACTAAGATGTCTATAAGAAGGTTCTAGCTGCCACAAAGTAGAACAGTGTCACACAATTCATGTATCATCAAATAATGCTATTCCGATATTATGGATGCGAGTATATGCGAAATTATTTGGCGCGCCTCATTATGCGGGGTACAATAAATTTTACCACCATTCTAGAACGATCAGTCTACACTTAGCATATAGCATCTTTTGATAATATTTATAATCTGGCGTGCTGCATATTATATTATAATGTTATGTCCGGGATAATTATGCCGGACCAGTTCTTAAATTTCCATAAAACATAATCCCAAGCTTACTTCCTAGGCACATATTGTCATTTTTTTGGGTCTATAGTAAAGTATAACGTCCGTCTTCCGCCTTCAGATTAATGAACGTCAATTTTTTAAAAGGAGATACCAAATAAATATTAGTCATACTAGTTATCTGATCATTATAAAGTAGAAAGTGGTAAACTTAGCTACTGAGCAGAATGGACTTCAACAATACTTCAGCCATCCTTTGATAAAAAAAGGATAGCATTGAATTTAGAGTATATCAAAATAACATATTTGAGTCTGTCAAAAATAAGAACGCCCTAGTAATTCTTCCAACTGCTCTAGGTAAGACGGTTGTAGCAATGCTTGTTTGTGCGGAAATTCTGTACAATTACAAGTCAAAGAGAGTCTTGATAATGGCTCCAACCAAACCTCTTGTATCTCAACATATGACATCATTCTTATCAGTGCTGAAGATGCCTGAGGATAATATAGCAGTAGTTACAGGAAAGAACTCACCTCAA
>JARBAU010000337.1 GCA_029237525.1 Nitrososphaerales archaeon
AATTGCACAGATTTTTTGGGTATTGCCTATGATAAAAAGGTGGGGTAGAATCTGGTATTATATAGGAATTGCAGGAAATGTGGGCTTTATAATACTGTATGTGGTGACGCGATTCCCGGCCAACCCTGTTAATGGAAGAGGCGGAGATGTTGATGCAGTAGATATGATATGTGAACTCGCACAGGTAGCCTATATAGCAATAACTGCAGTAATATTGACAAAGGAAAGAAGTATAAAAATAGTTGATAAAGAACAGCTTAGATAAAAGAACAGGTAATGACTAGATATACGGTTATTTTTTCTTTCAATCAATCAAGTCGTATCAAACTAAAAGATAGGCGATAATAAAATAAGAATGAAACAAGTATCTATTGGTGAACTAAAACAAGGAAATCAGACGACATATCTATTGGAATGACAGGTTCAAAATATGTTTGTAAACCAAGACACGAGATAGACACAATTGATCTAAGGATCATCCAATGCCATTCTAGAGATAGTAGAACATCATATAGGGAAATTTCTTCTGTCGTTGGCATAACTCCAAATGCTATCAAGGAAAGAATCAATAAGATGGTCTGTAATGGCATCATACAAAGTTTTATAGTAAATATAAATCCAGGTTTATTTAGATATGAAAAAGAATGTCATTTAACTGTAAAGCATTCCTACAAAAAATAACAAAAACAACAACTTACCAAATGTTTCCATGCGTTCATTCCTATGGATTTAAATAATCCGACGCGCGCGATTCTCGCAAGTCTTGGAATCAATTTGAAAGATCAAGTTTACAAAAATCTAGAGAGGGATATCATGTCCTTTCCTGATATAACTGACATGACATCGTCAAATCGCAACAGAATTATAATTTCCTAACATATTGGAAGAAGCTGACGCTTGATTTGACTGAGCGTCTTAGTTATACTACAAAGTTCGAGACAGATGCATCATTATTGCCTCATTGCAATGTTGGTGTTAAATCTTTGAAGGATGATATAGTAATCGGAAGAATTACTGCAAATAATCTTGAGGTGAATCAGGATAATGAAATGATGATATATAGGGTGTCGTTAAATAGTATTGTTCTTGAAAAGGATTGTATCGTCCTGTAGAAATAAATTTTCTGGATATTGAGCAGAACTTCCAGTCTTACTTACGTTTTGAGGATATAACTTAAAAATATGAATCAGGCTAATCAGTTAGCTTATGTCTTCAGGTTGTTTACTAACGCGTCAAGTAATTTGCCTCTTTATGTCAACGCTAACAATGAAAAATCTCAGGTAATAGACACGACTTGGCTACTATCCGTACTAGATTTTATCCATTTGAATCTTGGAATTATTGATAATGACGATGAAAGAGATTATGACGGAAAGCAAAGATAGGCTCAGTTGATACAATCTGCTTTGATACAAATATAGATATTTGGTCATGGACTTCACCTCAAGTCCACCTCAAGATAGCAAAATCGATAAGATTCGAAATGTTGCGAATTACATTAGTGAAAAATTTGTAAATCTGTGCATGTGACTCAGTTAATCATATGTAATAAAGTATGCATTAGCACCAAGAATACTTCTGATATAATCATAATTGATAAGAGTGATATAGATCAATTGATCGGTCTAATCTCGAATGATAATATTGCTAATGCTAAAAGGCTATTCCGAAACATAATCGTAGAACTACAGAGAAAGCGACAGTAACATAACATGAAAACCAGTTAGAGCTCTAATGGAATGTCAGTATTCGTCATTCACTCGATAACAGATCAAAGATGGACCAAGTTAATAAAGTCAATAGTAATAAGTATTGAGAAGACAGTTAGACTATACAACTGTATATAAGATGCATTGTCTAATGTGTGTGAATTGACCTTTCATTCTCCGTATTGCATGTACTGCATCTAAACTGAATTGACTGACTGCAATCATGACAGTATTCGAATGCAATCATTTCATTTCCACAACTTCTACAAAGCATATTACTTACCTATGAATGTCTATCATGGGGTGTTGTTTATCTATTGCTCACTTTTTGGATATATGTTTACTAGTGTATTAAAAAACTCTCTGAAGGAGAGGTAGTTTTACGACTTCTTGTAAATCTTGTTTTTATTACTCTGTAGAGACCAAGAATGACTATGGTTATACTAGACCCAAATATTTTAAATCCCTGTATGCTACTTAATCCCTCTATTACCTCTAGTGTAATCAGCCTAGTAATAACAACTGCATCAACATTTCTTTCGTTTGTTGTATCGTGGTATTTCTTTAGTTTTACAAATTTACTCGTTTTGGATATCTCTTAGGACTACTAGCTAGCTTTGTATTTGATATCTCTTGGTAATCTTGGTTTCTAATTAAGACATAAGATCCAGTGCCATTTTTAATTCAGCTATTTCGTCCTCTATTATTTGTCTCTCTATTCTGTCTGTTGTTTGTATCAAAAGCCTTTCACATGCTACTGACTGTGCTAATATTATATCTTTTTTATATAGACAGAGAAAATGAAAAGCACGATTGAAAGAGTACCTTACCTTTTTCTCTTCTTGTCTGCAACCACATGTCTTTGCTATGATTCGAAGTGGCTCTGATTCAGTAATATTCATTGTTAATAGTGTCTCTGCTTATGAAACCAATAGTAATCATTTATAATAATCTGAATTCCGCTTGATAAGAATTTAGTATTAATTTCTTTATATCATTTCCATCACAAGAAGGACATTTTGTATTTGGCATACTAATTAAAGATCCACTACAATATGTTGAGGCACTCCAAAAGCATGATTTGCAAATTAAAAAACTCCTCTGTTCAGTCCGCTCATAATTTGCCTGTTTTGTCGCTTCCTTATGATAGTAAGATCTATCATAATAATGACTGCATGAAATATACTTTTGTTGTCTCTGTAGTTGCCAAGAAGATGAGAACGATTTAGATGACATATCTATTCGCAATACAATGATCGTATTATTACTTGCTCATATCTGGTACACATTTCGAGGACTCCCTTGAAGAGAGGACACTAAATATCTTACTCTAAAATTGCTGATCAGTTATAATTAGGTAGATTTACATTCTGCGTTGACAACGTATTTGTGTTTATACATAAAGTTCAGTCCCTTTGCAATATATAATCATTTCAATTGAAGCATAGGCTGCTGGCGTAAATTGTTTTTCATTCTTGCTCATCTATTCATATTGGTTCGATGTTCTCTAGATGTTCTCTCTATCTATTACTCACCTATTTTCTGCCCAATTTGCTACTATATTAGCTATGTCTATTAGAGTGTGGCTATCTTATTAATGTCAGTATGCCAAAGATGGAAGAAAAGGTATCACTGGTTCTTGGTAGGGACCAATCGTCATAAGGTTTGCAGGCCAACTGATTTGAATTACCAAGAAGCATTCTGATAAGCCCTATGCCAAACTCCTCAGAAGGCTGCTCGGATGGATAACCATGGGCTGAAGCGATGGTCCTGTGTGCTTCGTACCCAATCTTGCCGCAGGACTCTACATCATTCAGTTCAATGGGCCGGATAGTTAAACTCAATTACAAATTACTAGCAATTCAATCAGAATAATAAAAGTAATGTTGTACAAAAATAATATTTTCAACAAACTTAACATCGATCTAATAGTATACAATATGGTCTAAATTAGATTGATAGTATAGATCAAGATACGAGTACCTAAAATTCCCTTTACATTCTATAAATATAATTAATTGTCGTTCAAAAGTCTTTTCAATAAGATATGTGAAAATAGGTTTAATTATTTTTATATTTGATAGTCCAGTCCATAATTATGGATTACGGTAAGATATGTGAAGACATTCTTAACTTGGATTCAAAAGTGCGTTTTGCTGGGGTCTGCGATGATAATGGCGAAATAAAATATGGTGGACAACGTGAAGGTGTTAAGAACTTGCTTATGCCAGAAGACACAAAAAAATCAAACATCCAAGTAATAGCTATGTGGGGATTGCGTAAATCTCTTGGGTCACGAATTGGAAAAGGCCTATACGCAATGGCTGAATATGAGAAAATAAAGCTTATAACTTATCCACTAGAAAACGATCATTTCCTTCTTATCACAACAGAGGTAGAATCAGATTATAACAATATCATAAGCAGCGTTCTCAAATTGGTGCAAAGCTGAGTTCGAGTATTGAGAACATAATTCATTCTGACCTTCCATTAGTAACGATTCGCTTAAACGTCTTTTTTCTAAAGGACCAACTTATATTATTACTACTGGTTACAATACGCCACACAATAAATTTCCTATAATTGACAGATAGAGTCTGTAAACAGTTTTTTACGGATTCGTAATTACAATCATTATTTGTTGTAGGTCATTAACTGGCCGCTCGTTTTAAATCCGCTAAAAATGAAAGCAATGAGTGTAAGTTAGCAAATTAATGTTGTTGAGTATAGCTATCAAATCTGCTAAGTAGGTTCCTCTGCGAATAACGTGTTTAATAGGTGGTTCATTAGAAAGCAGATAGACTGGGTTCCTCCTTCCTATGACCCTTCTTACTATTATGGTACAAAGAATTTGATTATAATTAAATTATTTGTAAAATCTAGCACTGTGTTTGGTAAACCAAGCTCAGTTTTTATTCCTTGGGAGATAAGATGTCCTATCAGGTTTGACCATTTTTCTCCGATTTCATGATGAAGAGTAATAGTGTAATTTCTTCCATCCGTCTCAAGGTCATACTCAGCAATACCAGCATACTTACACCATAATGAAATTCCTTCGAGAACCTTCTCGACATCTGTTTTCTTGAACCAAATCATCAAGAACTCTTTGAACGCTCTTTTACCAAGGTCCATTCCAATTTGAGAAAGTTTGTTATCATCTATAGCTTCAAGGATTGACCTAGAATCAGCTCGAGTTAAGGATATCAAACCAAACTTTTCTGCATATCTATCCCATTCAGCATATTTGGTTATTATGGATGTAAGTAGTGAGTTGGTGCTAATCCTTTTAGATTTAGCATCTCTTTGAAGAAGATTATCTAGATCGCGTGTAAGCCGAATTGTTCTTAAAGTTGCGCTTCTCCTTATATGGGCCATCTGGGTATTACATTGTACTATACTTTAATACTTGTGCTAGTATTGGTGGACGTCCTGAATATATGCTGCTGTACAGATAGTTACTACGAAATATATGATAAAAGTAGAAAGAATGAACAATGAAAAAAATGAACTGAAAGTAGAATTAGAAGTTGCAAAAAAAGAAGATATAGCAATTGGCATCGTCACTATTGAAGGCGATTATGCAGCACTCACGTACCAACGGCGATTTTCTCATCCCATAGAAGTTGTCTGGAAAGCTATTACAGATCCGAATGAGTTAGCAGGGTGGATGAATACTAAAGCAGTCATGGGTATGCAGAATGGTGGCACGATTGATTTTGTCAATACTGTCTCAGGCTTCCATACAACTGGAAGCATTCTTGTATACGAACCTCAAAGCGTTTTTGAGCATGAGTGGCACATTGCTCCTAATCCAAGTCTGCCACGTGGTGAATCTGAGTCTGTTATACGTTGGGAGATCAAGCAGGACGACGATTCAAACAATACACTCCTTACTTTGACTCACAGCCGCCTCACCAAACCGACCTCTTTGAATTTCGCGCCTGGTTGGCATGCGTACCTAGATCGTCTTGAGGCCAGTCTAAACAATGAAGTGCAGCCAAGTTGGGTGCAGCGATTCGGAGAACTTAAAGAACTATATTCCTAAGTCCCCAAACAACTGATCTGTATAAGTACTACACCTAGATAAGGTAGGTAGGAAGAGATGGAAAAAACGATTATAGTTTTAGAATTTTATTAGGTGCTGTTTTGATGCCGATGTTGGCTTTTGCTTCTCCATCTTCCTGCAATCCAAAGTCGCTATGATGAACAAGATACCATTCCAAAGGTTCACTTGCCTCGCTTAGCGTAAATGTGAAGGCACTTGGGAATGACACATTCAGATTTGGATGCAATGACGGTATAGGTGTTGTTACCAGATGTCGATCTTAACTCTGAGTTTGGCTATTCTAACATTGTATTAATGCATAATTCAGACATTCAGCAAATCAGATTTATGGATCTAGCACAATTGATGTGGACGGATAGGCTCTGCTTAAGAGCCATATGGTCTATAAACTCGATTAAAATAAAGTATGCAATGTTAGACAGTTGCAGAAACAATATGTAGGGTGCGTAATATTTCAACCTGCAGAATTAAATCCTTACTCCTTTAGGCTTAAGTTGGGCTTGGGCTTGCTCTTCTGATACACTTGGTCTAGTATAGGCTGTGATATCACAGTATGCTAAATCAGTTGTTAGCTATAAGTTCTATGCTATGATATAAGTGGTATGTTTGTATGCTACGCTGTGACGGTAAAAATTTGATTACTTCCACTGTCACACAAGTGTTTAATTTTTTCTCCTATTATTTCTCTATAAATAGTATCCAAATAAGAGATTTGATTATTAAATGCGTTAACATTCATTTACTTGGCACTCTCGTTAGATTCCCAAACAGCAAAGGGATTGTTTTCTGTATCAAGACAAAGCGCAAAGTAACCCCTTCCTGGTACTGCATGTTTAGGAGCAGCTATTTTACCTCCTAGTTTCTCCACTTTAGATGCATATTCGTCGACTGAATTCACATTGATATAATTAGTTATTCGATGATCTGGCATCTGTCTTTTCATCATACCACCGCCTATTGCTTTGTTTCCTTTATCATCTGTTGTTGTCAGCATCCAATATTCGATTGGCTGGCCTGTTGCTGCTGATGTTAGCTGACTATCATCTGTACCGGGCAACTTTTCTATTTTCCATCCAAAGAGCTCATTATAAAATTTCTTTGCTCTTTCTATATCATCTGTAGGTATTTCAAAGTGAACAATTGTAGGCAATATAGATTCACTTGAATAGATATCTCATACCTATTATTAAAATTAATACCGCTTACGATATACTAAAGGTCCTAGTAAATATTACAAAATTCAAAAGTCTATCAGGTTCGAGGGCGCGTGAATGATATGGGTTAGCCCTAGCCTGAAACTAGGTTTGATGAGGTCGAGAAAACATGGCCTGGACACCAGTACATTTCGTTTCTATGATGACACTCTTTACATTCAAATGACTGTTTAAAATTATGATCTGGGTCATTGCCTTGGCAAGGCTGCATGAGAGCATAAAGATAACTGCTATCTGGTGGATAGACGGTATATGGATGTCCGCACTTTTGACATGAAAAAGTATGAGAATTTGAGGGTTTGTCAGACATCTATTCTATCACCCTAAAAACTAACCGATCTCACTAAAATCCCTTTCCTTTCAGCCTACACGTGTATCAAAAATAAAAAAGGAATGACATGATGACAATTAGTGAATGTAAAGTAACGTATTCAGTTTTCATGTAGCAATTTTTAACGCATCGACGATATCTAATTAAGTCGGGTTCAGTTATCTTCGAGTTATCAAATGTAACAGATACCTCTTGCTGAGCAAAAACAGATTCATGACTTCAACTAGCAATTTGCAGATTTACCTCACCAGTTATGAAAGGTGAGCTACGGTGAAGTTCATTCCAACTTCCGGAACTGTTATCGAGGTAGTATCCGATCACTAAAGTGCCTGATCTTACCATTCTCAGTTCACCCGACTGATCTTAGGTAGGTACCTGAATACCATCTGACACCAATGAACATCACTACCTCTGGTGCATTTTTAATGGCTATCGATTAACGATATTGAGTATGTTTCCATCTGGGTCTTTGAACCAAGCAACTTTCATGTCACCGGCAATGTGAAGATCGCCATCTCGTGTAATGTCTGGCATGTCGTAGTGTTCAAATGTTACACCCTTAGCCTTGAACGCTTGAACGACTCGTTCGATATTAGGTCCGACGGCCCACGTCACTGCTGTTGCCTTGTTGGTTCCTGCATACTGCGATCTATAGACGTTGATGGTTGAGTTTCCACTTTTGTAAATAATAACCTCCTGGCCTTCGGCTCCTACCTGATGGAGACCTAAAATATCTCCATAGAATTCTTTTGCGACTTCTAAATCCTTAACCGCTAAGTTGGCTGCCGCATTTTTATCATTTAATATCTTCTCTTTCGAGACTCGATTTTCAACTAGTTTTTCAGCTTCTTTTACATTTGATGTACTCATGAATATGGTATACTAACTATAGTATAAAAATTAGTAAGGGATCAATAGTTAGTTACAACCAAATACCAATATGATGTACTCATGAATATGGTTGTCATCAGTCTATCTCCTTCCATGTTTTGAAAAGTTTCTCGTACTCAGGAGATGCGGCTTTAACAAGTCCCAAATGCACATAAACTTAAGATCGTCTCTTATTGCTCTATGCTCAATTATTTTTCCGTCCTTACCAATTGTGTGAATGTGTACTACTTCGTAAGAGATTTTATTTCCTGTTGGAGGAACAAAAAGAAATTACCTGTGTGAGTACCAGTTACGTTTGCGATAAAAACCATTTTATTATCCTGAG
>JARBAU010000338.1 GCA_029237525.1 Nitrososphaerales archaeon
ACACCTAATGTCTAGATTGACCAGAACACAAAACAGGGAATTATCATTCAGATGCATAACCTATAACATGCATAGACTGACTAATCTTGTAATATTGGTGATGGTTTCTACATAGCCTTATCACTCTTATTAAGCGGACTTGATGTCGAATTGTTATGAATCGAGTTGGTTGCTGATTCGATATTAATGATTTATAGCCTATGCAGTTCCGAATCTCTATTGAAATATATATGTATCGTGACCAGCAGATGAGTCTAGTGCTTATTTCAACTTATATAGATAATCATAATATAAAAAATAAAAATGCGTCTGGCAATTTGGGCTTCCAAGTATTGATTGGTTCAGTTAGCATTGTATCAATCATGTGAGATTGTAAATTCTGATATGAATTAAGATATACCACTGATGGCGAAGGATCATCCCACTCGTTACTAGAATTTTGGAATGTGGCATCAGGAATAAATTAAAGATAAAGAAAAACAAGGAATTTAACTAATGGGATAAATAATATAACACAGAGGTATTTATGAGTCAAATCAAAAGAGTCGAAATTGAAAAAATTAAAATGCTGTATTATTATTACGTAGTCATATGTCTGAAAATACTCAAAAGCCCTTTACAATTATGGTTGCGATTGATGGCTCTGAAACATCTATGAGAGCTGCAGAATATGCAATTGCAATGAGAAAAAATACCAAAAATAAAGAGACACAATTAATCGGAATAACAATAATAGATCTAGGCAGATTGAGTTATTCTTTTTTTGTTACAGCGCCTTCTTATGGCTCAAAGGAATTAGAAGAGAAGAGGCAAGAGGCAAAGGTTTGGTTGAATCAGGTAGACCAGTTATCAAAAGAAAATCACATTCCTAATTTTAAATCAGAAATAGTTGAAGATGTCGTATCAAGGATAGGGGGAGCAATAGTAAATTATGCAGAAAAAGAGAAAGTAGATTTGATAGTGATTGGTACTAGAGGACGATCAGGCCTTAAAAAAATGTTAATTGGGAGTGTTGCATCGGACGTACTACATTACGCACATTGTCCTGTAATGATAGTAAAATAAAGTGGATAATTTCCCATATCTACGATTATTGAAATGTGATATAGAGGCAGGGGACATGGAGAATACGTAGACTAACAACTAATAATCTCTATTGTAGAATATAACAGATACAGCATATATAAGATACCAAACAATTATGAGCTATTTCCGGATTGTTGTCGTATTATCATCACGACTCACTGCATTGTGTTCCACATCTGGACCAAAACTAGGATACAACGTCATACCACCATCTACAAAATACGATGCACCTGTAACATAGCTTGCTTTATTTGATGCCAAGAATTCAACTACATTTGCTACGTCATCTGCAGAGCCAACCTTACCCATTGGTATCAATTTAAGAACATTTTCTAATTCTGACTTGTTGTTTCTTAGAATGGTATTCATATCTGTATCAATAGCCCCAGGGGCTACCAAATTCACTCTAATGTTATCTTTAGCTAATTCTAAAGCCATAGTCTTTGTCATCATCTCAATTCCGGCCTTGGATGTGGCATAAGGCACATAATGTGGTTTTGGTATTATCTGATGAACAGAGGATATATTTATGATACATCCGCCTGTTGGATCCTGCTGTTTTTTCATATGTTTGACAGCCTCTCTGCCGCATACAAATGGCCCTGTAAGGTCGACTCCAATAATCTTGTACCATTCTTCAATACTTGTTTCTTCAAATGGTACATCCTGTTGAATTCCTGCATTATTTACTAGCACATCTATTCGACCATACTTTTTAATCGTCTCATCAATAAGGTTTATACAATCACTTTCTTTCGAAACATCAGCTTGAATTGCAATGGAATCACAATCCAAATGTTTTATCTCTTCAGATATCTGCTGAGCTCGTTCTATTTTTCTGGAATTTGTAACTATGCCCGAATATTCTTTTGATTTTGCAAATGCAATTGCTATAGCTCTTCCAATCCCTTCGCTGGAACCGGTTATAACTGCAATCTTTCCTTTATTATTTTGAGTATTCATAGCATCTATTGATGGTATGTAGATGTCATCTATAAAAATGCATAAGGCGTATTCATGTTACTCTATATTTTTAATAGATGAAACTTTGACCCTCACGCTAGACAGTATAATAAGGTAGATCTGCCTAAAAAATAAAAAATAAAACACAATGCTCAAGACCCAATTACAAGCTCTAATAGGTGTAAGTGCGGACAAAAAATCAGACTGTAAAAAATAATAATCAATACTTCATAAAATATGAAAAAAAGATATAGACAGAGAATGTACATAGAACATTAAACAGATAGATGTAACTGTTAGACATTTTAACATAGAGTACTTTCCTAATGTCTATGGACTCAGTTACAGAAGATGGTATTATTAAAAAACTAATGGTTAAACCCAGTACAAGAGTCAAGCTCAAAAACTGGGATCCTAATCAAATGGCGGAGTATAATCAGGAACAAACCCAGAAAAAATTGATTGACATTATGAATCGGATTTCCGATTTGCAATACAAACTTTATGCGGACAAAGGTAAAGGTCTACTGATAATTCTACAAGGAACTGATGCTTCTGGCAAGGACAGTACAGTTAGACATGTCATGAGTGCATTTAATCCCCAAAGTTGTAGAGCTATTTCTTTCAAGACGCCTAATAATGAAGAGTTATCTCATGATTATTTATGGCGTGCACATAAAAATATTCCTGCAAAGGGCCAAATTGTAATATTTAATCGTTCTTATTATGAAGATGTTATAGAAGTATCAGTGCACAAGACGATATCAAAAAGTACTTGTCATGAGAGATATAAACAGATTAATAATTTTGAGAAATATCTAGTTGAAAATGATATTCAAATCGTAAAGTTATTCTTACATATAAGTAAAGACGAGCAAAAGAAGAAACTTGAAGAACGACTCAATGACCCAACAAAACAGTGGAAATTCTCTGAAAATGATATCCTTGAGCGTAAACTGTGGGATCGGTATGTAAGAGCACATGAAAAGGTACTAAATAAATGCAGTACTGAATACTCACCTTGGTATATTATTCCAGCAAATACTAAATGGTTCCGAAATTTTGCTGTGGCTTGTATTATTGATAGTATTCTTAAGGGTATGAATCTGAAATTTCCAAAGCCAAAGATGAATTTATCAGATATAAAAATCGATTGAATATTCAAATACCTGAGAGTGAGAGTGGATTTCTAAATCTATTCTGCTGCCAAATCGAATGAACCTATTGTCTGAATATATTCGCTCACATAAGATGGATTGATTGATTGATTTATAATTCAACAAAAAATACCGACTATTTGCATATTTTATTTGTTACATCTATGTATGTTTGAATAGAAATTCCAGGACAAGTTTATTGAACACTTCAGACTTTTCCATACGTCCAAGTTCATGTAATGTACCTAAAAATTGTAGATTGTTCGTTATTTGGCATACAGTATGAAAGAATATCTATTATATGGATTATATGGTGAAGTATTTTTGGGCTTTGTTCACCTTTTAGTAACAATGTTGGTATTCTAACTCTCCGAGCATCTTCACATGTGAAGCGTTGAGTGATAGAAGATAACTCACCAATAAGAGATTTTACGCTATTCATAATCTCTGCACGAGTGTCCTGTGTAACTTGATAAAAGTAGCCTTCTTTGCCCATAATTACATCTAAAAATATTCCAAGTGCTTTTTCTATATCTCTTTTATAGATGGCTTCCTGTACTAACGAATGTTTTAACTCATTTTCTCTACTTAAATCTGCATCTTTGCTAAAGGAATAGTATGGATTTCCTTCAAGTAATGAAAGTATAGGTGGTTCGCCCAAAACAAGTGTTTTTACCAATTCGGGATGCTTAAATGCAAGATAAAGTGCAATAAATGCTCCATAAGAGTGACCAATTATATGTGCGGAACCAAGATTTAACCTCTTAATTATTAATTCTGTAAGATCTTTAACATTGTTTGGAATTGTGTTGTCGCAGTCGTCACCACCAACACAATTACAAATCCATTGGTTTGGATAAGCATATCGTCTACTGTATGAGATTACACGATAATTTTGTGCAAATTTATCAATCTGAAATTGTCACTCTCTGAAATCACTGAGTTCCATGTATGAGTATAATTGGCTGTCCAACAACATTTTCTATATGGTAGATCTTTCACGCCTATGATGTTGATAATGCCCTCATATTCCCTCACAACATTATCTGAATTTAATTGATAGATAGATATTGCTTTGAGATACATTTCCTTCTACTAGTTCTTATAAGCAATGTAATAATAGTTCTGAAAGTCATGAGGAAGTTTTTTAACCTCTATATTTCTAAACCCAACATCATTTAACATCTCTACTGCTTTTTCCTTTCCCCACATTGCTCCAAGACCTGCACCATTTTGTGATAAAGACACACTTACACAATGAAGACATGAAATAGTGTACAGAAAAGGTCCTAACGGATGTTCAATATTATCTTTTAACGGAGTTGATGCAAGTATATCTTGCATAAGAAAAATCCCCTTATCATCAAGAGAATTGTAAATGCTTTTCAGTGCTGAATATGGATCAGGTTGGTCGTGTATAGCATCAAAAGCAGTAATCAAGTCATATTTTTCATTGAAATTCAAACCTAAAATATCTCTGACCTTAAAAAAGGCATTTGAATTTCCCATCATCTGTGCATCTCTTGTAGCACCACTAATAGCCTCCTTGGATAAGTCATATCCATAAAAAGTACTACTTTTAAAATGATTAGCCATGACATTAACTGCTCTTCCTTTTCCACATCCAATATCAAGCACATTGATTCCATTATTCAGTTTATCAACAAGATTTGAAACAAGTGGTAGAATGTGGTCTATTAGTGCAACTACAACTGTTTGGTAGCTTTCCTCTGCCATAACTTGATGAAATCTATTGTATGAGGAATAAGAAATACCTCCACCATTATTAAAGCAATTAACAATTTCATCTTCAACTTGAGATAATACAGGAATCCACTGCATGGAAGCGGCAAAATTGTATACACAATTTTCTCTGGTAAGGTATTGAGCCTTTTCTTTTGATAACGAGAATTTGTTTGATCTCGAATCATATTCAATAATTCTGCCAGTTACCATTGCACCTAGCCATTCCTTTACATATCTTTCATTGAGATTTGACTTTGAAGCAATTTCATGTACAGTAGAGGGTGGTAGCTGTGTCATTACGTCAAAAATCTTAGTTCTATGACCGATAGATAGCATGAGTGATAAAGAGCCAGCGTTAATTATATCGGTCAAATATTGCGAAAAATTACCACTATTGTTCATTGCATTTTACCTCATGCATATTATTATCGTATATTAAACACTTCGTAAATTCCTGTCTCATGTCGCCTTTTAATATATATTACCGGAAATAATACAGGAAGCGTCTGTCTAGTCATAGACTTATTCTTATTCTTATTATAATTAACCTTCAATGCGGCAATAACCACAATTACAGTTTTGATGACCAAAATTCTCACATCTACTAATTGGCAGGTTTAATTGAGTTGGCAAATCCATCTTTATTACTCCTCGGTTTTGTTTCATTTCAATGAAATATTACAATATATTTTGATTTAATACTTCAGTCCACTTTGTGTTGCAAAGTAATTTATGTACATGAGATTCTACATTCATAATTGGTCGAAAACATTTGGAAGCTACAAACTACACGCTAGCTTTTAATTTAATTTCTGAGATACAATCTAATATATTTTGAATATTTCGTTCTCAGTCATCTGAGCCAAACTCTCTATCTGCTTCTTCACATACCGGATACAGTACAAAATACGTAATTATTATAGTTTAAAATGTTTGGAGCAGAATAATACTAGTTTCCTAACCTTCTATCCATTTACTCATAATCAATTTTTTTCTCATACCTAAATATTAAGAGTATTCGAATAGTAAATTCAATTCAATCAATATGTTATATAGTCATACTCAAATTCTCAATATCATATAAATGCTGATCAATGCCAAATATATCTGTCAATCACACTTTCTTCTGTTTAATTAATAAATGAAGTTACTATTGGACAACTAGTAATATCTGGAATCAGAAAGAATAATGTGTACTACGAATTGAATATCATCAATGTTACCTGCTATCCGTTATCTGTCATCTGTTACCAGTGATATTGAGCTTTTGTTTGACATTATCCAACATACTTTGAGTAAAATCATTGATACTGTCAACTAGCTCATCATTAAATTTGCTATTAGCTTGTGCTAGGATAAAAGGAGTATCTGGATTATGACCACCTCTTACTTTGAAAATGGTCGAATATTGTTCATTTGGATATCCGTTTGCAACCGCATCTACTTTTACTTTATATTCATCATTCGATTTACCAGTCTCTGGTATCTTCCAAGAATACGAAAGTTCTCCTTTGGAATTAGTCGTCCCTGTAAATTCCTTCTTGATCAAGTTAGAGGAATCTGTGATATGCCCTGCGATCTTAGCACCCACAATTCTTGCATTTGTATTAGAATCATATAGTGCTATAGTAATACTTTGCGTATGTCCACGAATAACTGGGTCCCTATCAATATTAAAGGAAATCGAAATAGCCTTTAAATTTGGATTGTGGCTCTCAATTTTTGATTGCTGAGAGTTTTGGATCACATTTGATCCTAATGTGTTAGTCATGGGTGATTGTATTAATGTTGTTGTTGTTGATGTTGTTCTGTTTCCTGCAGTTGTTGTCGATTCTAAATTCAATGTCGGATGGCTTGTAGTATGTGAACTATTTGATGTACCAATAACATTAACACTGTTAAATTTTGTTAGATCTGTTCCAGATTCATTTGGGCAAGAAATTTTAGAAGTTATCTTATTCATACCATTACTAATAATACCATATTGTGGTGTAAATGAATACTTCCATTTCGAAAAATCGCTGGATCCACCGTGTCCTTCAGGAATCACATGTTGATAAGGTTTAATCCCGTTTAGCATAACTGAAACATCGCATTGATTAGCCTGACTATCTGATGAAATACCAGAAATCTCAAGTTCTCCAACCAGAACCTGTTGTCCCTTACTGATGGAGGTAATCTTTACGCTAGGCAATATTTGTTTAGTTACAGAGGGAGATGGTGTCAAAACGTGATCTTGATCTTGTGTATTCAGAACATGATCATTTGTTACTACACTCGAATTCGCTGTTTGTCCATAGACTGGCTCTAAAACATGCTTAAATTGATAACCAAAGAACACCATATTAAAACAGAGTATCGCAATTACTGAAATAGATATTATATTTTTTAAAGTGTATTTGAAATAGTCATAAATTAAATCTTTCATATCGTTATCAATACGACGTTTTAAATAATGAAGAACAGAGAAATATTTGTTTCCTTTCGATTGCGTTCAACCCATAAATGGATATGGGACATGGATGATATTCCGAGTCATTACCAGCACACAAATTGCATTTCTGTTATTATAAACTAAGGTCAGTATGCTTGAATAACATCAAATATTATTATATACTAATGGTTATAACTTAATCTTCATTTGTCAGTTCATAATTTAATAATTCAATCATTATCCTTTTTGATTTAGATTCTAGATAAGTTTAATTGAATTAATGTGGTTTGAATCAATCTATTCAATATTTAAATCTAATTGTTAACTGGGGAATCGCGAAGGTCTCTACAAAATCGTTCTTTCCAAAGTTTAATTTAATAACCAAGTAATTATTAACAGTATGTAGGGATGTGGGCCAGAGAATTTAGACCGAAAAAAGTGGAAGACATAGCCGGTAATGAGGAAGCTCGGTTAACTGTAGTAAAATGGCTCACACATTGGATTAATGGAAACAAGCCCTTGCTACTGATTGGTCCTCCTGGAACTGGGAAAACATCGCTGGTGCATGCATTAGCTCAGCAATTCAATTATGATTTAATAGAAATGAATGCAAGTGATACAAGAACAAGGGGCGAGTTAGAAAAGAGAGTTATACCGATACTCGGTAACACTAGCTTATTCAGAAAACCAATATTACTTTTTTTAGATGAGATTGATGGTATATCAAGTAGAAACGACACAGGAGGATTAGAATACTTGACAAAAATACTGAAAGAACCAACTATACCTGTAATCATTGCAGCTAATTCTAAGAATACCAAAATCAAGGAATTGGCAAAGCTGTGCAAGACAATTGAATTTAAAATTGTTCCCCCTAGACTACTATTATCGTTTCTAGAATATATCTTAAGAATTGAAAATAAGGAATTGAGCTTGGAAGAGAAGATATCAATTGTATCAGATTGTAAAGGGGACATTAGATCGTTACTAAATATTGCTCAATCAAGACTTGCAGGATATAAGACCTTCAAGGGAGATACCACAGAGATCGATATTGCAGATACGATAAATGGTTATTTTTCTTCAGATTCAGTTGAAAATGGTAAATCATTTCTATCACGTACTAATGGAATGTATAGCGATCCTAGATTTGGTATGTCAACTGAGGAAAGAAGAAAGGATTTAATAAATGCATTTTTTTCAAGCATAGTTGCCTCATATCGACAAATTGATAGCAAGAGTATGGCCGCTCTTCTTGACGTACTTTCTCAAGCTGATCTGATTGTTGGTAGGGCTGTGCGAAATCGACAATGGAGTCTACTCAAGTATCTTGACGATATGATATCTTATGGTTTGTACGAATATTCACACAATAAGGGAATAAAGTATAGCCAGTATGGTATGATATGGCCGGTAATGGGACCGATACTCGCAAGAGGTCAATCCATGAAAGTCGTGATCTCCAATTTGGCTCAAAATGCTCATATGTCAAGGAGTGAGTTTGGTTCAATTTATTTACCATACCTAATTAAGATAATGAGTGATAAGAGAGTGAATCCTATAAAATTTGCTTTAGATTCAAATGTTGATGAAAAAGTCGGAGAAGTATTGACAAAAGAGATGGAACGTATATCAAGCAAGATTCGATATACAAAATAGCAAGCAGGATCATCTGATATGGACAGATTCTAGAACCACTATAGCACGAAAATATATTTGCATCTTGCATCTTGTACAAGAATCATGATTTTATAAAAAGAAAAAAATTCGATGTTATAATAACTAAGCTAATTCACACTAATATGACAGCATAATATTAGACTTGATCAGAGTCATAGTACTTAAAGTTAGGAAATTTAATGTTCCGTTTCGTTTTCATAAATATGAAAACAACGAAATTGCCACCCATGGAGTATAGCATAGACCTATAATTTATTAGATTTGTTTATCTGAATTTGCTGTTATCCGTATGACTATTGATCGGAATTAGTATAAAGAATTGAAAGTGGTGATGATGGTGATGGGTACTTTGCATAATGTGATTGTGCTGCTGCAAATACCGACCGACTTATAGAAATAAATATGACAAGATTATCAAAGCAAAGCTGGGAAGAAACGAAGCGAAGTATCATACGGTATAATAATGAATTCAATTCCAATGAAATACATTGTAAAATCTAGTGAATACTATTTCATGTTAACGAAGTGTAGTCGTCATATCTATCTATCCATCGATTCTAAAAAAAGAATATACGGCTATCAATAAAATCTAAAAGTGTAACTCAAAGTAGCAGTCATCAAACTTCGATATTCTAGTTAATAACGTCATATTGCTAGAGTTTGAAAATTTAATCGTAAATGAATTACAAGTTTTCAGAATTCCTTTTGAAATGCTAGAAATATCTTAGTATGTTACAACTGACATGCAAATACGATAAGTAATAGTAATTCATTCCTTAAATTAAAAGGCCCAAAAAATGCAATCAAGTCAATTATTCTAAATCCATGCTTGACTAATAACTTGCATATCAAAGAATATAACGATACAAGACGAGGCCGTAATAATGATAAATGGATGATTGTAATGTCCTCACCTTACCCTTATATGCGGAATTCTCTCATAATAGTCCTGCTACATGACTTCAGAGCCTATTGCATCATATCCTCCAACCAAGGAGAGGAGTTCAGAAATACTGTATGGTGTAGAGAAGGCAGTGGGCCGCGGAGTCTATTTTATGTCAAATGTAAGAGAAAGAATGGACATCTTCTTCGATAAAAATGCTCCTTCAATTGTAATAGACATTGCAGAATACAAGCATGGTTACGAATATATTCGAAAAAGAGGAGGAAAGATAAGAGCTTTCACAGAAATTACAAAAGATAATCTTAATTATTGTAAACAGTTAATAGATCTGGTCGATGAACTTAGACACATAGACGGGGTGAGAGGTGGTGTCGCAGTTAGTGAACACGAGTATATGGCCACTACAGTATTACAAGAAAGTTATCCCCTAACACAGGTCATTTACAGTAATGTGAGAGAGGTGGTAGAACAAGCCCAGTATATTTTTGATACACTTTGGAAGACAGCAATTCCAGCTGAGCAAAAGATTCGAGAACTAGAGTACGGTATCATTATACATAAAACAAGAATCATAGACAACGCAGATGAAATCATTAGAGAACTCAGGCGCGTCACGGATGAATCAATAGAGATCTTATCTTGTATATCGGCACCTGGAGATCTACAATATGTACAGGATTATTTTGGTGAAAATAACAAGAATTTGATAGAAAAACAGATGAAAGGAAAGCACAAAGGAATTAGATATATTTGTAATATAGAAAATAAATATAATGCAAGTCTTGTTCGAAAGTTTCTACAAGATGGTATAAAGGTAAGGCACAGAAATAATCTTCCGCCAATGAGTTTTGGCATAACTGACAAGGAAGTGGCAGTAACATTTGAAAGAATAGATAGAGGAAAACAGGTTCAGATATTGTTAATCAGCGATGAGCCGACCTATGTAGAATATTTCTCAAAAGTATTTGAAGATTTATGGATAGACGGCATTGACGCTCAGAATAGACTAGATGAGATCAGGCAAGGTATCGTGGTCCCTCCTGATACCGAAATAATAAGGAATCCAGGTAATGCTATAAAACGTGTTATAGAAGAATTTGAAAATGCCGATTTTGAAATTTTTGGTATACTTCCAACACTCAATTCTTTTCGTCGTCAAATCCGATTAGGAGTTCTACAAATATTAGACGAATTAGCTAGAAGAGGAGTAAATATTAGAATATTGATTCCTGGTGATCAGAACATAGTGAACAAAATTCTTGATGAAGAATATGCTAAACTGAAGATAGAAGACCCAGTCCGAAAGATAATAACAACTAATCAAAGAGAGAACAAGAATTATGATGATAATGCAAAGGATGTAAATCACAAATTTGAGATTAAGTGTATCGATATTGGTTCACAGACCACTTTAGGTATTTTGGTAATTGATCAAAAAGGATCATTTATTATTGAAACAAAAGATGATACAAAGGATAATTCATACGACGCGACCGGGCTTGCAATATATTCAAATAGCAAGCACATGGCGTTATCATATGTTTCAATACTTGAATTCTTATGGAAGCAACTTGAAGTTTCAGAACAACTAAAGTTACACGATATAATGAAAAGTGAGTTTATTAACATGGCCGCTCATGAGTTACGAACGCCTATTCAGCCGATTTTAGGTCTGGCAGATATTTTGGGTAGCAAGAAAGGCAGCATTGAACAATATCAAGAGTACATATCCATTATAAGTAGAAACTCACGTCGTTTGAAACTTCTTACAGAAGATATATTAGATGTTGCAAGGATTGATGGAAAATCATTAGAGCTTAGAAATAATGTGTTTGATTTGGTTAGTACAATTCATGATTTATTAGATGACTATAAAAAGGATGAAAGTCTTACGAGAAAATATCAAATAGTATTTGAGTGTAAATTCAAGAAAGCTTTAGTTTTTGGAGATAATCAAAGAATTCGTCAAGTTATCCATAATTTATTAGAGAATGCATTAAATTTTACAAAATATGGCATCATCAAATTATCTCTTTCAGAATCGACAAAGAATGTAGATGTTAAAGAATGGAGATTAGCCATAAAGGACGAAGGCAAAGGAATAGATTCAGAGATAATCCCCAGATTATTTACCAAATTTGCGACAAAGTCGGAACATGGAATAGGGCTAGGTTTGTATATTTCAAAAAGTATTATTGAAGCTCATGGTGGTAAAATATGTGGAGAAAATAATAAAGATGAGAATGGTGCCACCTTTACATTTAGTCTACCAGAAGTACAGATAGAAACCTAAGGTAATTATGGTTAATTAATCCACGAATCGGTACAGGTTTGCATGTTTAAAGCCAGAATCTAGCTAAGCAACAACAGGTCGGAAGATTTGGAATTAGACTTTAAATAAATTATCTTACTGAGATAGCATAATAGAATAACAAAAGAAACTTGTGATGTATGCAATGTATCACATAATAATACATCAAAATAATATTAATTGAAGTAAAAAGTGATTGGCAAAGAAAAAGGGGAATTGAATTGAATTGTCTGTCAACCTACATTCGGATTTGCCTTCTTTTTATTTTTATAATTCTTATTATTCTATTCAAGGTATTGTTCTACTATACAATTTGCCTTCGAGTGCCAGTTTATACATCTCTGCCAAATATGGATTCTTTACAGGAATTTCGACTCCTAACTCAATAAGTCTTACATAAGTCCTAATTAGGTAGGCTAACGATCCAATAAGTCCTACAAATATTCCCATATTAAATATCCAATGCGGTGGAACTGCAGTAATTTCTTCAACAAACCAAAATTGCCATAGCTCGTTTGATGCTATCACAAACATTGCTGCTGCAAAATCAATTATTGCAATCTTTAGTCCAGTATTGATACTGTTGTTAGGACCTTTCATAATTGGAATTCTTTTATTGTATAGACCTATTAATCCCCATCCCAAGGGCAGAACTGCAAATATGCTATATAC
>JARBAU010000339.1 GCA_029237525.1 Nitrososphaerales archaeon
AGCTTTCTGATTCTTGTAGGCAGGCAATCGTAGGTTGAACGTATTGCCATAATATAGTATTAGGTATGGTTATCTAAAAGTATATGATATCCATCCCATGCTAAGTTGAGCTACAACTTACATATCTAAATCATTTAGATAACTGTACCTAAATCCTATGTGGATCATTCTAGGAGCACTATATTAAATTTATAATATCAATATCTAATATAATCCAACATGTTCAAAGAATTACTCGAAGTAGTAATTCATTATTTTTGCTTCATTATGACATGTTTCTTTTTCCTAATTGTTATTCAACGTTGCCTATACGCCTGTGAAATCAGTCCGCTTTATAGACCACTCCTCAATTTACTTGTATAATTAGAATAGTACCAATGTTCCTCCTCTGTTCTATTGAACTTCGGTCACGTGTTAATCTATTGGTCTTGATGATTCTCATTACCTAAATCGTTGGTACATTCTACGAATGTATCTAATAATATTATGATGTTACCAATACCGGTTTAACAAAGTTAACTTACTTTTATATCTCGAGTCTACAATATTTACTTATGAGGTAAATTCGTAAAAATGCAGGTGAATATTATTAGTAAACTGAAACACGACAAAGTAACCTTCGGATTGGCAGCATTGTTGGCAATTGTAGTAGGTGTATTAGGATATATAGTTATTAGCATACAGGGACCAGCAATTCGTCTAGGACCTTAATCACTTCCCTATTTTGGGATTTGAAATAGGTATGCTATCCATCTTTTTCTAATCATCTCTACGTCTCATGGATTAAACTTCTAAAGATATTTGTCATAATGATTTATAGAAGGAGTTCAAAAGAATTCAAGATACCAGTAAAAATATTCGCATAGTTCGAATAGTGCGATATATTAGTGCTACACGAGACTCTGTAGATCCTGTTTTCTGTTACTGTCCACTCGACTATTTGACAAATTCGGAATAAAGAAAGTAAATTTTCAAATCTGGTTCTCATAATCAAATAATATATTTGACAATAATATGAGGTGCGACGTGATATAAGGGTGTTGACATAATCAAGGCTAATTTAACACCATTATACATTTTTACAACCAAACCAAACCAAACCAAACCACTCTCTTTGAGAGAGTAAGATTATCCACATTTTCTTAAATAGTATTCGGTGATACCATTTATGGTCAAAGTAAAATGGTTTTCCATGATCCTAACATGTTAAATCCATTTGTATTGTTTGGCTCACACCATTCGGCAGTTTTCTGTCTTTTAACTTCAGCTATTTCCGCATCACTAGCATTTACGGTTTCATGGTCGTTTTACAGATCTTACAGATTTTCTGGTCTTAGCTATCTTATAGCCATTCCAATCGGGTTTGCATTTTTAGGTTTGTCTTTTATATTTGAATATTTTAGCTTAATATACAGATTTAATGAGTTCTTGTATCCAGAGCTCTTCTGGATCCAATTAATCCTTCAATCTAACGGATTGGCACTAATTGCCATTTCATATAGATTTAAGGTTAGCAATTACAATGATATCCTTTCTGTATCAGAGCAAGAGCAAGATTTAGATACAGACGCTCAACTTGGCAGACACAATTTTCGCTTTAGTCTTAGCAATAAATTAAGGAAGACAATAACCGGAGGTCTGTTCGTGGGGATAATTTTGATGACTGTGATAATTCCTATTTCTGATTTGACACTTTCACCTTATTTCGATTATGCCAAGCTTGCAGATTTGGCAGTATACATGACAATCTTTAATATGATAATTCTTGGCTATATTCTTCGAAATGTTGTACTTTCATTAGCTGAAAAGTTTCATCCTAAAGTTGTTCTTACTCTTGCATCATTTGCACTACTCTGGTTGGCAGAGTTCTTCGTCTTGGTAACATATTATACATATAGTTCCAGTTATTTATTTCTGTCTATACTTACTAGATTGACAGGCCTTTTTATTTTTATATATTTGATATACTATGCGAAATTTTATGCACTGAAAAGGATAATTTCGAGAATTGAGGCAAGATAGACGACATAGGCATAAACTTCAGCTTTTTTTTGAAATACTATGTGCAATCGAAGAGGACCGAACTAGTAATGGTTTAGCAAAGCCAACTCATGTGCAGCATTTCTCAAGACTTTCCTATGACAAATTGATGAATCACTTTACCGAGTTAGAAATGAAAGGAATGATTTATCGGGATGACAATGGGCTTATATCTATAACGATTAGGGGTCAGAAATACATCAAACAATATTCAGAATTAATAACGTTCATAGACAATGTGTCTCTATGAGTTAATGAAAGTGCTGTAACTGAGTTGGATAGGATAACTGCTAAGTGTGCGGACTAACTGAAATGCGGTTAAGAGAATTTTACTATAGTGATTTCATCTTCTTAATGCTTCCAGTGGTGAGAGGCGAGATGCTTTCCATGCTGGGAATAGACCAGCAGCCAAGCTTAATCCTACTGAAATACTCCAAACTGTCATGAGATCTCGTGGAACAAAGACTGGCGTGATGTGAGGAGATGCATTGGCACCGCCGCCACCGCCGCCACCGCCGCCACCTCTGTGATCACCACTACTTCCAAATCCAGAAGTTAGAATGTATGCTCCGCCAATACCACTTACTGTTCCTAGTGTAGCACCCAAGAAACCAATAAACAGAGCCTCGACTAGAAACAATACTAGAATAAATCTACTCTTAGCACCTATCGCCTTCATTGTTCCTATTTCCTTTGTTCTCTCAGTAACAGATGTGTACAAGGTGGTGATAATACCAACAGCACCTACAAGTAATGCAATAAAGGCTATTGCAACGGTAAATGCACTGTTTCCACTCTGAAATCGTTGCCTTGTTTGCATCAATGCTTTAGGAACCACTATTCCTATATTTTTACCGTATATGCTAGTGATCTCCTGTTGGACAGTATCGACATAATCTGCAGATAATGCAGCAATAATCACCTGATCATGTTTACCAGCTTTGTGGAATAGCGAATTACCACTGGCCTCATTAATTATCACAGCTCTGTCTATCTGATTATTGCCAGATGGTTGAATTATACCACTTATAACAAAGCTCTTTGATTCATCCTTTGTTTGTCCGGTATTAGTATCAACGTAGCTAAATGTCGCTCTTAATGTCTGACCAACAGTTACAAATGGAGTCGACATACCTGGAGGATGAGCTATACTGTCCCCTACAAGCATCGCGGAGGGATTATTTGGTTGTATCGCTGAACCTTCAACCAATTGAAGCGATGGGTTAATTAATTTGACCTTTTGTGGATCCATTGCTATTATCTGGGAGTTCACAATATTTCCCTGTGCATTGAGCTGCAGAGATCCTTGATATGCCGGGACTGCCTCCTGAACAAATGGAAGTGATTTTAATCGATTTACAACTTGGGTATTGATAACTATGGTGGGCGTTGCTGAAGATCCACCACGAAATCCATGTTGACCAGTGGTGACGAAAAGTATGTTTGGTGCAAGTGAGTTCATTTGTTTGTTTAAGAATGCAGCCTGACCAGCACTCATGCTATTGAGTGCCACCATTAACGCACTACCCACAACAACCATAAGTATTGTTAAAGCAGATCTTGCCTTTCGATCTTTAAGTGCGTCAAAAGACAAAATAAATATCTGCTTAACATTCTTGCGACTATGTGAATTTCTATTTTTTTCGATTCTTGAAGCATATATAGTGGATCCATTTCTGGACTTGTTGTTCATAATACTATTAGAAATGCCAGTGCTGCTGCTTTTGCTATTTTCTTTATTAATTTCGCTTACTCCCAATTATCAGAGTCACTTTCCTAAACTATTAAATTTAATATGAAATAAATGGAACATGTACACTCAGAAATTCCCACTCAAACAAAATATCAAGTAGAAATGTCTTAGCTGGGTAGCTATCTAAACACATACCATTATTACATTTCGTCCGTATCATTCTAGGGATAGATAAATCAATCAAGTAAACCAATCGATCTATTTTTAGATCAAGCCTATAAAAATGATCTGATATATTCGACGAATGTATTGCGCCTATTCTATAAATAGCCGTTAGAACTGAACTATGTGAATTAAGATTTCCTAAAATGCCATTCATCAGATAAGTAGTCTTCGCAGAATAATATCGTGCATATTTCTTTGCCATTTTATCTCGTTTTTTTTGATGTATGATGCCATACCGAGCATGTTTCTTTCTGGGATATCAAATTCCTGGCACTTGTATAGAGTAAGATACCAAATACCCTTCTGTATTCCCATAATGGGAGTAAATTAATTAGATAACTAAAGGGAGGATGTAGTTTAAAACAAAAGTGAAACTCTAATTATCAAAAAAAATTTCACCTGTTAGCTGACGGATCGTCTGCTAACAGCGAGCATCTATCATAGGCTAACAAGTTTGTAGAATTCATCTGATACTGCAAGATGGAAATACATATCTCATCCTGATTTTTTCTAAGAACGTAATGTGTACACGAACATTAGTATATTGACACATCAGGTAAAGTACGACTGTGTTTTCATCATATTATTTCCAATTAGTATCGAATAAATTATTAATGCCTTTCCAAATAAAAGCTAGACACACTGCAATAATTAACGAGACTAATTTAGATCAGGTTAATTCTTAACTATGATATATCAGATTTAATGAAGCATACTGATCATCCTAATCGTAATAAACTATCAGATCTCTACGTATTGATAGAATAATATGAACAACAAGACTATAGCTATAATAGCAATAGCAGCACTAGGAGTTATGTTAGTTGCTACCTCTTCCATGACTACGATAGATCATGTAGCTTTTGCAAAAAAACATAGACATCATCATCACCATGGCAATAACAACAAGCAGTCACAGGCTGCAGCTCAGGCCAATGTCTGTGGTAATGGAACCTTACCATTGAAGATTTTCTGTCAAGCATTGAGCAATCAAATTCAAGGCGACGGTAACGCAGTAAACGTAATCGGTGTACAACCATCTTCCTAAAAATAGTGAGAAAAAACTTCTCAACAGTATTTCCTACTTTCTTTACTTTTTTTGATTACTGGAACGAGAGTTAATACTACTGTTATAGATCATTAATCGTATATTTTGACTCTGCCTTAGCAGCTCTATGCTAGCTTTTGCGACCCATCACATTCGGGTTTGATTGTTAAAGTAGCTGTGATAGTGTCTGGGCAACATTCAATGAGATTCTAGGCATTCAATTATGATTAGAGTCTCTTAAATCGATGATGTAATAAATGGAAATAACGATGAATGCCGCTCTATTGTAATAATCTGTATTTCAACTTTCAAATAATCTAATAAATTTATCGAATTTTTCAGAATTGCCGTATCATCTGCTTGGATACAATGAGATGTTTTACTTACCAGAAGTATCTTTATGCTAACCAATCTAGTATTTATTGTGGAGGTACATCTCCAAGACTAGCATTAAGCTCCAATTTATGTTAGCAAATTAACTGAATAGCGGTAATGCTTATTGCTGAGCATATCTCACACCATTTTTCTAGCTGAGAATGTCCCCCATGGCTAAATATCTCAATACGATAGTTCCGATTTCAGGGTAATTTGGCAGCAAGAACCTGGACATTCTCGATGCTTGGTGGTTCTACTAAGAGCTCAGATGCCTTCTCCTTTAATGCTGCCGCCACACGTCCAGCAAGATGAGCTTGTCTACCTGCATCATCTGGAAATGCATCGAAAATGCCAAAAGTAGAAGGTCCCATTCGAATTGCAAACCATGCAATTGTCAATGGCTCTTCTTGAACTATTGCCTGACCTGCTTTGAGAAAATCTTCGACTTCCGACTCCTTTCCAGGCTTTGCTCGGAGCTTAACGAATAGAGCTACACTGACATTAGTCAAAATATTTTTGTCTCCTCTGAAATTAAATGAACAGTGAAATACATATGCATCATCAAATCTAACGATACAAATTATTTAAGAATTTATCTTTCGTATATTTGATATCCAAGATATAAACTATAGATATGAAAGTTAATAATATTGTCGTACGCGTAGTACTCAAGTCATAGTTAGGTTGATTGACTATTATTTCAGATGATTAAATAACAATGTGAAGAAGGATAGGTAGGTATACGATAAACTATGATAATAACATTCCTAGTTGAGCCTCTGGTTTACAAAAAACTACATATGCTCTAATCTCATCCCATTTTAGATCCAAGGCCGTGTAATTTGTCCTCAGAAATAGTAAAGGACTTAATATTTACATCGTTATCATCTAATACTCTTCCCAAACGTCTACACAGCATTTTAAAAGAATCTAAAACATCCATTTCAATTATCCCTGGCAAATGTTGTATTTTGGGCAAGTAGTTATTAAGCGTAAATAGATTTTGAATTCTCACCTCTATTTTTAGATCCTCACTTTTCAAATCTTCAGATTTTGATCTATTTATTACCTCAACCGAATTTGCAAATTTCTTCTGCTGATCATCTAATGGGTATCTTCCAGATCTGATAGAGTTTTCAATCATTTTGCATAATTCTGAAATTTCCAAAACCTTTTCATTCTGGTTTACAGCTTCTTTTATTTATAGCAATCATTTTAGACCTCACGGACTGATTTTATTTCATTAATATCGGACTTGTTATTCGTAATTTATGAAAGCCTACAGACTATTCTGGGCTTGTTTTCATCCATTCTCTGGTATACAAATAATCTATTAATTTCATCATTTGGTCGATCCGTGCGTTTCCCCCGACCTGGTCTTTACATGCAGCATAATGTTTCAACAGCATTTCATCTTCTCTACTCGAAATGCTTCTTTTTTTCTCAATTAAATCAAAAAATCTGTCTTCCTTTCCGGTATGATCAGTAATAAAAACCGCGTATGATTTTAAAAATCTCGCAACAGGTTCTCGAGAATCAACTCCCCTTCTCCATGCTTTTGTTTCCCTCAGAAGCATTAGCGCGATTCTCCTGCCCAATTCGTGCTCAATTAAAAACTTGCGAATATCTTCACCGAATCCGTCTTTATCTTTAGTCTGAGGAAAGTACGCCTTTTCCTCTTTTCCATGATGAAATCTGTCAACAAATTCTTCAATAATTACAGATATAATTTCAATATCTTCAAATGGAATATTTTCATTTGCATATAACTTGTCAGAGCATCGTTGTGCTATATCGCGTACTCTGCGTATGATTACATGATCCTGCTTGAGATTGTAAGTCGCATCCAACGTCTTCAGTAATATGCTAAATTCAGGTTAATAATTTTTATAATCAAAGAAATCAGTTTCGTATTAGTTCTGGCTAATTGTTGCAAATAGCCCTGATCTGAGTATCTCACTATATTCTTTTATTCTGGTTAAACGAATAATTCCTAATCATGGCCTTTAAATGCAAGGAATGCGGGACAGAGTTCGAAGAAAAGCGGCGATTAGAAATTCATAAGAAAGTACATGGGAGAAAGCCAAAGGTAAGTGAATATGGCAGCCCCGAATTTAACCAAGACAGATTACGGGGATGATGATGAAAAAACAATACTAAGAAATGTTATCTGTTACCTAGCATGATAGTAGCACCCTCACTTATATCAATCATTACACAAGATCTCTAGTGCGTCGAAAGGAATCCTCTCCGCCGGGAAGCAGTTGATCATAACTACAATAGTCACTTCCTAGCTTATCATACTAAATCAATGGAATGGAATATGGATTTTCTCATACCACAAGAAGTATTGAATATAAACTTTTTTCAGTAATGCAGCATACACGTGCAATTATGTAACCGCAGACTAATTAAACATGATTTCATTGGGATGATGGCTACTTTGTTTGTAATCTTGTGTGTCTGAAGGAAGCAAACGTAGAGCCTGTCTGTTGATATAGAAACAAAAGTCCTACTTGATTTGGAAGACTAACTTCTTTGAATTAGCCAATTGAGTGTCGAACTTACAAAGTTAATCTGACTAATCAGCAATATTGGTACAATATTAATATCTTACATGACCTGTGCTTATCATAAATTGTAAACATATGCTCAGGTATTTCTAATCCCCATATGCAAAGGTTTTAGAGAATACAGTCTGGTTGAGGGTTTGTCAGTAAAGAACTGTCTTCGGTGATTAAGATACAATTTTTGACATATGAGCCTCCCAATTTTGCTAACGAGTCTTCTATATGGTGAGTTTTTAAGATGTACTATCATAAAATGCTGCGCCAGATTAATGATCTTTAGCATGCAAAGAATTATTAGGACACAAAGACAAATGAAAAGAAATATTTTCTTCATTATCCAACTATTTGTGATTGCAATTATGAACAGATCATAGTGCCTAACTAGCTGTATATGGAGATAATAATTATAAAGTAATATACAAATTGATTCCTATGCATGATTGGAAAAATTTGATAGACTATAGATTTCTGCGAGCGATTAGTGAAAATACTACGACGCTTGAGTGCTGATGAGTTGTTGCATCTTTATAATATTGGCTTGTTGGCAGGAATTTTGTCCACTGCAGCTATGACTATGACCGAAATTCCAACATGGAGAAGATGGGGTATCAGAGGAGTTTTCGAATGGCACGAAAACTATATCATAACTAAACGCCTGAGATCTTATTTACACTTATCAAACACTAAAGGTATGACCGTCGAAGATCACTTCAAGGGAATCTTGTTCTTTCATTTTTTAAACGGATCAATTGCTGCCGTAGCGTTTCCATACCTAATTTTGCTTCTAATCCCTTTTTTTTATTTAACTATTTTATCCTGTTCTTTATTTGGGATATTTTACGGAATACTATTATGGATTTTTACTCTTGTACCTATACATAAGCCAATAACAGGTTTTAAGCCATGGAACCATCCACTTGGCCATCTCCCAGCGGTTGCAAGTTTGACCGGACATTTGGTATATGGTTTGGTTCTCGGCATTTTGGTATTTCTATTAAGTACAATCATGTAAGAATATTATATAGCCCACTACAAAATTTTTCTAATGGAACACAGTCATTATAACAACCAATATTGCAAATAGTTTATTATTGAATCTCCTGTAAACAAATCAGGATTTGTTAGAACAAGTTTGGGATTGTAAGATGAAAGTAGCAAGAGAGCAAAGTGAAGGGCATGATTTTGTACATTAGAGACCTACTTGGTTCGTGAAGCTTATCGGGGACGATGTTTTGCTTCTTAATGTCTTCAGCGCTTTCAGGGCGCTTTTCTCTTTATCTTTGATTTCCAGCATTATATCAAAGTCTAGACCTTGAGTTTCTTTTAAAAATTGTTTGAATGAGGTTATGTTAATTTTTCCTGTATGTTTGCCTTTTCTGATTTTGTCGTTTGTTCCGTTCCCTAGATCTTGGCTACTGTAATCAACTATTGACAAGCCATCTTTGTTTCTATTCCATGTAGACATCGCCTTTTGGAGTGCAGATTTTAATTGCTCTCCATTATTATAACAAGTATGATGAAAGCAGTCGAAAACTATTGGAATGCCTCCAGTATCTTGACTTATGTAAAGACAGTCTTCTAGACTATAAAGTCGATCATCATTTTCTATAACCAGTCTTTTCTTTAGCGAGCAATCATCTGACCCTTCTATTTTCTTATTGTACGTGTCGACAAATCTGTTTATTGCTTCTTGTTTATTTCCGTATACCCCGCCAACATGTATCTGTATCTTTGCTGATCCATCAAGGTACATTGCGTCCAGAATCCTACAATGATATTTTAATTCATTGATGCTATTTTCAATTATTTTATTGTTATTTGAGTTAAGAATAACAAATTGGTCTGGATGCATAGATATGCGGATTTTGTTTTTCTTGATGTATTCGCCAATTTGTTCAAATTCTAATTGGAAAAACTTGCGCCATTCAAATGTGCAGAGTGGGTGCGAGGCGAATGGAATCAAGTCTGAACTTATTCTAAAGAACAATATTTCGTTTTTGACATTGTATTCTAAAATATTGTTCAAATGATTCAAATTGTCTTTGATTGTATTTATCAACCTCTTCTCTGAATAGGATGCCATCCTAAAAGTAGACGCTGTAGTTCTTTGAATACTAGTGTTAATACAAGGGTATCCTATTTTCATATGGAGTATCTTTTTACTTTTAATGGAAGGTATTGGTCTTCAAAGAAATATAGCCTAATTACATTTCGTAATATTACTAGCACCTTTTGCATCATCTTATTATAGCTCTGTTACACGTTGTATACCAAACTCCTACATTCTTAAAATCATATCTATATGTGCGACCAAATTTCGCATAGGGAAATACTCCACTAATTTTATGATTGTTATTCATAAATTATTCTTATATCTACTCGAAATTGCACTTACACTGAGCAGAGTGCATTTCCTGTGAATCACAAACCATGTCTGAGACTGCCTCATCAAGTGTTATTCGTTCTTGACTCTTATTCATCAGTTTTACAATCTTCTCTTCGTTTCTCGACCAATTAATCTCTTCAATTTACCAAAGTGTTCCTTTTTCTTATTTGATCGGACTTTAAATTTTGTAACCATGTGTTGCAATGTTTCTAATATATGGTCAGAGAACGGATCTTGTGAATAATGTTTAACATTACTTGTGTTGCTAACGAAATTTTTGTATAATACTCTTGCCACAGTTATTTTCGAGTGTATGTGGTTAATGTCTCTTATAAAGACTAATCCTATTAGCATCTGGGTTAGGCACTATAGAAATAAGTAGAGTGGTGGTCACATAATTGCAAAAATGATCTTCTGTCACAAAAGGTGCAAGAACAGTACTTGGGTTAATATTTGATTTATATAGAATAGAATAGATCAGACTCAGAGAGTATCGACGACACTTCTAGCTTTTCAAGTCTTAAACTTTTGTTAATGTCTGTTTACAGTAGTATTAAATTTTGAGCACGTACTTGACTAATCCTGGTAGGCTTTTAATTGGCATGCCCAGCAATATTCAAGAGTAGTAAGGATAATGACTAGAGTAACTGTGCGTCCATCTGTAATGTAATCTACATCGTTAACAATGCTACTCGTGACGGTACACCTTTTGCCTATCTTGCTATAATAACTTCATAATTATTTATCCTTTATTTTTACATTAAGCTGCCGTAAAGGATTCAAATCTCTAATCTAGACTGGGCCAGTCCACTATTCGTTCAAATTATGAATTTATAGCGGATTGAATTCTGATAGCTTATTTATCGCCGATCGAAGGCATTTGTATTTGTAATATTCTGTTAGGCCTTATTTCTAAATGAGGTTCAAAGGTTGCTAAAATTCGGCCCAGACTAATCTACCTAGCAGTAGAAAAATGGCGTATGCATCACTTGAATGCGGGTGACTTGGTGCACCCAGAGGTAAGTACTGTTGGGTCATGCCTTGAATACTATCATTTTAAACTGAACAGTGTTAAATTCAATGATTGTTATATGGTGCATTCATCCCTCTACCTACTGATCTATAGTCTATAGAAATCGCACCTATAGAATATCATGATTCTCAAGACCAAAGCCAAAAGAACTAACTGTAGTTGAAGTTAAGAAAATGATTTACAAAGAAATTCAAGAAGCAAAAAGCAGTACACGCAGAAAAGTTCAACATAAGAATAGTACAAGACAACTTAGCGGAGGTAGAAGCCATACAGCAAATACTAGCGATGATAATTGATGGAGAATTATTCCGAAAGAGACAACCGACTAATGGTCTATGAAATGCCACCCGAGATAAAGCTGGTTGCTGTTGCCATCAGTGTATGAGTGACGCTAAGGCCCCTACTAATGTTGAAAATGTTAGTGTCGCAATTGATATGCATGTTCCAGCAATTGCGATTACTGAATTACTGGAATAGTAGAGACAAGCGCTAGTTAGATTAAGAATATATGGGCAACTTAAGGTACGGCCTTTTTACTAATTAATGGGTTTAGATAAATCGAGATCAACGTCAACATCAGTATTTTTCAAATCATTTTTCTTCTTTCTACAATTCATATATAAACAGGTACCTATCATTGATGCTGCAATTCCAATCGCCAATCCAATTAGTAATTTACTCACGATTATAATTAGAAGGATAAGTATATAGAAATATGCATGGGTGACGTGTGCGCTACTAGTAAAAGTATTGGGCATCGATTAATTGGGTCATTTAGTCGGGTCATTCCTCTATTGGCATTAAATTATGCGAGTAGCGTGACTGCTTACAGTATAGAGTGTACTAGATGCATTTAATCCGGTGACTGTGCGACGTGGTAGTAGCATAATTCTGAGGCGTTGTAGTGAAATTCTGTGCAGGAATTGTGGTAAGACCAAAGTATAAAGCCTATGTATACTGAGGTATATCGTGACTGCAAATATTAAGCCTAAGCTGATTGTTGACACTATTCCTAATCTGTTGCAATTTGGTCCGCAATGACCGGTGAGTACATAAACCAAATAATCAATCTAGTTAAGATTATCATTGTTTTACAAGCAATCCAATTAGGAATTATAATGTATTATCTTGCCTATTAGTTTTCAATTTTCGCTACTTTGCCGTTATTTCTATCATAGATTAATCTGAAATTAGCATTTACAGAATCAATAATTGCAGTTGTATTCTGTCTCTTTATTGTGACGTCGTAGTAGTAGTATTCGTAGTATTAGTATTGTTTGTTTGCTGTGACATAATTGTACCTGCATTTTGTGAATAGACAAAAGGCTTTTGCAGCCGTTGATGTTAACGCAATTATAACAGCAGAGAAGACAATATCTACAATCTTTGTCAAAGAGTCTACGATTTTTTTTTAAAGTCCTAATTAATATGGCTGATTTATTTTTGATTCACTATTTCATCTTTGGTCCAAGATATCGACCTTAAAAACTATCGAACTATCCGTGACATCAAATCCTACTGATGTATGTCCCAAGTCATTAAGACAATATTTGAATAATTTTTCAAAATATAAAGACCATCTCTTGCCCATTGAGTGATTGATGACAAATACATGAATATTGGGATTCTCTGAAGATACCTCGTGTCTATAAACAAAGCCTGTTGCCCTAAGCCAGGAATCAATGGTCCTCAAGAAGGCTCTCACTGAATATTCTTGATTCATTAAAAGTACAAAATCCTTTATTTCATTTTCTGCAATGTATTCCGACAATCTCCCAACTTCATCATCGTTCAATTTATCCATAATCCTCATCAATAGAGTTTTGGGAAAAGATACCATTCCAGCCTTAGAAGCGTAAATTTCATAGTCTGCATGAGATTGGAATACTTGACTCGCAAGAGTGTTCAGGCTCACCTGCTTATGTGTAGACTCCCTTCGTAATCTGGAGAGAAGATTTTCATCTAATCTAAATGTCACTCCACTCGTTTTTTGAGCCATTATTGCTAATATGTATATTATAATACTTATTTTTAAATATTGTGTGCAATGTAATCATTTAACTTATTTGATTCAATTAATTTATTTTATTAGATTTGATTATCTCAATTTAACCGATTTATATGCCCACAAACTATTCCTGGTCCTTATATTTCCCGATAGATGTACTTGATTATGAACGGAAATTCGACTCATTTTGCTGGTAAATCGATTAGGAAGTATTATGGTATCTTAAGTGATTATGGCAATAACAACAAAGAAAAAAATAA
>JARBAU010000340.1 GCA_029237525.1 Nitrososphaerales archaeon
AACTAGATAGCGGTAATGAAAATGACAATATTATACAACTCCTTCTATTATTAGACATCATGAGTGTTACACTAAATAGATTTGCAGATGTTGCGGCCTGTATGCATATTGCGAGGTAGTAGTCTTCAGGTGCCAACCGAGTTTGGTTATTCCTCAGAATCAGTTCTAATTCACTTGTAGTGTACTCCGTCTCACGACCGGCAATAATCAAAAAGAAGTTTGAAATTAGGTCGACAACAACGACAAAAAAACTACAGATTAGGTTTCAATAATTGTTAAAATCAAAGTAAAATTTTCAAATTCAAACCGGAGAAAGTTTATCAAAGTAGAACTGCTCAGTTAATACTTGAAACAAGACATACGATCCCCTAAAGTCAGAAATGGCCACAACTAGTTCTACATAGTGTTGATGAGACGATATTCTTCTATATAATCTCGATATGATTGACAATATGCATAGTATATAGGTCTATGCAAAAATTGATGATGACAAATCATAATCCGTACTTATTATCATAAATATACCTCGCTGACTAATAAAAGACTACTAACCAAGCAAGCAATCCATAGGAATTGGTGCTAGGCACAAACTTTTAAAAAGCCTCAACCATTTGGGTCTGTACCTGTCGCAGGGTGCAGACCTATACTTCATAAAGTAATCTTATTCGATCTAATAGTACCAGAACATATATTCGAAATACGGAACAGAAAGTTCGAAGTCTGATTTGAAATAATAATTTGCCAGTCATAGAATCTAGTCTAGTTTTATAACTGCATGTATAATCTTCAAAATATTGCAAAATGTGTCGCACCTAAACTTAAAGCAACGGAGGTTTGTGTCAAAAGAAGAATCAACCTACACAACAAATCACGAGACATTAACCGTAACAGAACATAGACAGATCGACAATAGTCTGAGTTTATTTGACAAGATGTTATTATAGTATAAATACGAAAATTCGAAAGGGCATATACGTAGCAATAAGATAGCCATATTATCTCTCTTTAGAAACCATTGACCAATACTGGGTAGTGCAGTCGGTTCGACCTATCACTTATACCGATACATTCGTGTAATCTAATCTTGAACCAGCTGTCATGATGAAGTTGTTAACCAAAGATCCAACATCATAATCTAGATTTACAACTACGCTGAAATATCGTCGCTGACCCTATGGTAAATTGAATTATCTCTAATTCGCACAATATACTCTAACATTTCATGATTCAGGGATGGTGTAGATACTTCACATAGACTAACTGGAAATCTGTCCTCTAATTTCTCCATCTGGGTATTGTTTTGTCTGAATATTAACATAGGCATTGTTATCTTGAAAAAGTTTAACCAAATCCGATACTTGCATTCCTTTCAGTGGTCCTGTCAGATCGATAGATGATATATTACCCTGTGCTAACTGTCCATTAATTTGACCAGTGGGTGTTAGGTTCTTGAAACGAATAAGAGTCACTACAATAGGTCCATTATTGCCTTTCTTGCCTTGGTTTAAAGTTACCATGGTAACCTTATCTATATTAGTAGCATTTACACTGTAGCTCATGATCTTCCCATTGCTATGAATGACAAAATTGGCAATTCCTGTAGATTTAGTATTGGTTGGCGGCACTTCATCTTGACTACTCAAATTTGCAGCAAACTTTCCTTCTGCTTGTGCAAACGCGAGATTGGGAAATTTAATCGAGGGCTGCATCATTGTTATGGACGATACTGCTGCTGCTAAACCCAAGGAAAGAACGATCATGGATGCGAATTTGTATGGATTATTTCTTTTATATTCAAATCTTTCAAGATTAATTTTCAACGAGATATTAAATAAAACGTATTATATATGGATTTTTGAATTCACCGTCAACGTATAATGTATATTTTGTGTCAATATTAGTCTCAATTAATTGTTAGATTCTCAATAGTATAATCTCTTTACAACATGTTGAAATAATAAGTCTACTAGAACTCATGATATGCTAAACACAGACACACTAAGTAAACAAGATACTACAAATAATCCTTTCAGAACTCATTCATCGTATAACTTACGATGGGATTTCCATCCACAATAGATTAACTTTACAATGCCTTAGAGCCCATGTCGAAAAAGATCTATCGAAGAAAATACTGAAAGAATCCGATTCCGACGTAAAGGCTAATTCAATTATCTCACGGTGCACCTTAGTTATTCTGATAGGTCGTAAAGATTAGTTAATCGGTGATAGTGTTTCTATTGGGTGTATGGTGATATGGTTATCTTTCCACAGATATCGACATTGAATAAGAAGCCTAAGATCTTATTTTATTTGTCTAGTATACATATCATTCATAATCAAAGTCATGATATAGAGGAGAAAATTACAAATAATTCAGATAGCTGACTTAATCCAATGCAACCGATATCAGACCGAAGCAAGTACTCTATTGTCGACATATTTCTCAGATGACGATCGTCAGTTCATTCAATCTGTTTTTGACAAAAGTATTAAAAAAATTTATTATTGTCAGACATATTAGTGTTTTAGATAAATGGATAACAATAAAGGAAACGATAGATTCAACGGAGTAAATACTCAGATACTAAGCAAAGTATATGATTCTATCCAAAATCATCCAGAGATGTCAAAGGTAACATTTTCTGTAAGATCAGAGTGGAATGGCGGATTTAGTGTCACGTCTCGCTCCAAAGATTTTCGCGTTGGCGACCAACATATTGAAAGAAATACCGAATATACAATGCAATATGATTTTCCAAACGAACTCTCAGGTCAGGGAAAAGGTCCAACTGTATGTGAGGGTTGTATGAGTAGCTTAGCAGCATGTTTAACACAAACCATAGTAGCTCATGCTACGTCAAGAGGTATTCACATTGATAGCATCAATGTCGATGTAGAAGGCTATGTTGATCTACGAGGATTCACAGGCATATCCAATGATGTAAGACCTGGTGCTCAGCAATTTAGAGTAAATATGAATATCAAAAGCAAAAGTGCCTCACAAGAACAAATATCCGAACTTCAGGAAATTGGAAAGAAATTTTCGCCAGCGTTTGATACATTGACAAATGGGACTTCAGTTATTTTAGTTAACCCTTGATTTGGTAGAGCTTTTGTGTGCAGTAGATTTGAAAGTCTTAGAGCAGTAGTAAAGAATTCTTGTGAATAGAAAGAGTTAAAGCTTCCAACTAATAAGTATACTTATCTGGGGTTCTGATACTTAATTGAGGATCAGGCTATTTTGTCATTCTGACCATTGAAGTGCACTGGCTTGAGTTGGTATTACAGAAGAATTAATTAGAGATCGACTTGTTATCAATTACAAATCTATATCGAACATCACTATTGACTACACGCTGATAAGCCTCATTTACTTGCTGAATTGGGATGCATTCTATATCACTACTGATATTGTGTTTACTACAAAAATTAAGCATTTCCTGGGTCTCTCTGATTCCCCCTATAGATGAGCCTGCAATGCTACGACGTCCACCACCCAACGCTGCAAATCCAAGTGGTGACTTCTTTTCAGGAACTCCTACTAAGACCATGGTACCGTCTAGAGCAAGCAGATTCAAATACCGATCCCAGTCAATCTCGATTGAAATTGTATTTATAATCAAGTCAAAACTGCGTTTCAACTTTTTAAAAGTCTGTGGATCTGACGTGGCATAGAAATTATCTGCTCCTAACCTTTTACCGTCCTCTTGTTTTCTGAGTGAGTGACTTAGTACAGTCACTTCAGCACCTAATGCATCTGCTATTTTTATTCCGATATGTCCCAAGCCTCCTAGACCCATAATTCCAACCTTTTTTCCAGGACCAGCATTCCAATGCATCAGAGGCGAATACATAGTGATACCCGCACATAGTAGAGGTGCTGCCTGATCGGATGGAATATTATTGGGAATTGAAAGTACATAGTTTTCGTCTACCACTATTTTTTCTGAATATCCACCCTGCGTAGGAGTCTTGCCATCCTTTTCTAAGGCATTGTAGGTCAAATTGGGTCCTTCAAAACAATATTGCTCAAGCCCCTTGAGGCAGGCCTCGCATTTTCTGCATGAATCAGCAAAACAACCAACACCAACTTTGTCCCCTATTTTGTAACGTCCTACCTTTGAACCAATTTTGTTCACTATTCCTATAATTTCATGACCAGGAACCATGGGAAAGCTTGATCCTCCCCACTCATCATGTACCTGATGTATATCAGAATGGCAAATCCCACAATATTGAATATATCAGAACATCATAATCACGTGGATTTCTTCTCTCAAAAGTATAAGCAGCAAGTCCACCTTTAGCGTGTTGAGCTGCATATCCACTAACTTGGATCATATTTGCTAGTTGCTCCCAATTATTTAATAATGTTACAACATAGTGAAAGACCTGAATGATTAAGTTGAGTGATTGATAAGTGTACACAGATTAAGAATAAACGTTAGACTACATTCGTAATTTTTCTTGATTCATAGCTACATAACTGAGAAAAAGTGATGTTCATGTCTGAACAAATAAAAGGAAAGGGGGGAGAGAAGCAAAGCAAATAACGAACAGGATGTTGGATTAAAACCTAACGGCAACATAATGCTTATTTTGAAAGTTATCAGGAATAGATTAAGCCTTGTCTCAAGGTATCAATATAAGACCATTCCAAGAGAACGATTTTGATAATGTCAAAGAATTTATTTCAGACGTTATAGTTAATGAATTTAAATTTAAGCTTGAGTTTGATACATTGGATTCTGATATTCTAGCTATTGGCAGGGTATATAACAAACTTAATAGAGGTTGCATGTGGATTGCAGAAACCTTTGTTGATGATTTCAATCCTTACCTGCAACTACAAAAAATAGTTGGTACTACTGCAGTAAGAAATTTGGATGAGTTTGAATATACATGTGAGCTAAAGCGCATGTATGTATCAATCAATTTCAGACGGTTAGGATTAGGTCAAAAGTTACTTGATAAAGCATTAGATTTTGCAATAAACTGTGGTTATTCACGAATGGTCTTGGATAGTTCAAGAACATTGTATGCAGCTAGATCACTATATCTAAAGAATGGTTTTGTTGATGTCCCTAGATATAACAATAACTATAGAGCTGATGTGTTTATGGAAAAAAAGATATCATCATCTTGATAAGATGTATTAGTAACTGATGATCCAAAAGTAAGGTAGGTTTAAAATCCGGTTAATGCAATTTTTCCAATAGCAGTTCCAGATTCCAACTTCTGATGTGCCTTACGCAGATTTTCTGCATTAATTGGTGATAGTACTTCAGTCAAGGTAGTTTTTATTATCTTGCTATCAATGAGATAGGCTACTGCATTGAGCAAGTTGTGTTGTATGATCATGTCTGGCGTTTGAAAAAGTGATCTGGTAAACATGAGCTCCCAAACAAATGTGGCACTTTTCTGACGGAAAGTACCCCCAAGATCCACGTGATTCTTTGTTTCAACAATTGAGCAAATCTTGCCTTGCGGTGCGACTAGATCCTTCATAGTCTCAAAATAATTATCAGTATTATTCAAACAAAGAATATAGTCTGTATGGTCTATACCGACAAGTTCAGTGATTTGGGATTTAAGCTCTTTATGATGGTTTATAACATAATCTGCACCCATCCTCTTACACCAGTCAATTGATTCGGGCCTTGAGGCAGTAGCGATTGTATTAATTCTTGATAATGTGGATACTGATGCCGGTGAGAATGATGATGACAATATAGCAGAATCATTTACAAGATTTTTTGCAAGTTGAATGGCTATGGAACCAACTCCTCCAGCACCACCTATAATAAGAATAGATGGTTGATGCTGCATGCGTCTTGTAATATTACCCGCTGCGTCAGCTGGTGTTATCGACTGCGAGATATCTAGGGCCCATCTTCTTGTAATATCTTGATATAAAGTTAGTCTATCATACAAGGCCTCCCATGCTGTTATGGTCGTTAGTGGCAAAGCAGCAGCTTCTGCAAAGCTTAGCGAGTCAGGTTTTCTTCCGACAATACGTTCGTCTACCAAATGAAATTCGCAGTTTGTTCCTAGTGGTCTAGAAATACTACCGGCATAGTAAACTGCGTCTCCTTTCTTAAAAAGTGTACATTCCGAACCTGTCTCCAATACTTCGCCAGCGCCATCCCAACCCAATACATGT
>JARBAU010000341.1 GCA_029237525.1 Nitrososphaerales archaeon
AATTGCAGCTAAAATAGATGCACCTGTAGCGATACCATCGTCAACCAAAATTATAGTCTTGCCTCCTAAATTGTATTTTTGTGAATGTCTGAACAATAAGAGGCGACGTTGAATTTCCTTCATCTGAATTGCTATATTTTTATTAATGTAATCGTTAGAAATTTGCAAAATGCGTATTATGTCGGAGTTTGCAAAGAAACTACCATCATGCATTACTGCGCCTATTGCAAGCTCTGGATTATGCGGAGCACCTATTTTTCTTGAAACAATTATGTCTAAGCCTAACTCAAGAATTGAGGCCAAAACGTCACCAGTAACTACACCACCTCTAGGTATAGCAAGGATCTCGGTATTAGATCTATTGAATCTATCCTCATCTTCTTTCTTCTTCAATAGCAATCTTAATTTTTCTGCTAATTGTCGACCGGCGTCCTCTCTATTCTCAAACATGCTACATCACGCCTTTAGATGGATCAACATGTCTGTAATGAATACCTACCTACCTACCTCTAGGCAATGCATCCAAAAGACAGACTACTATTACCGCGCTTGTTTACCTAGCTCTTCAACTTCCGTAAACCCAGACATTGCCATTAATGTAGGATGAGCCTGATTTTTCTCGTACGTTACCCTAGGGCATTTTATGCTGTAGGCAACCAACCACCTAAACCAAGTGATGGACTAACCAAATTTTGTTTCCTTAATCATCACCACTGCTACCCATCATCAATATCAAAAATTATTCTTTCCTTTCCTAATATTCTAAATCAAAGTTGATGTCAGACTAACTGAATCATATAGGTCTATTGAATCATCTGAGAGCTTTTTAAGACTACTGTTAGGCCTTTATCATAGTACCGCTTTTGATGGAAAGAGTATAGAAGACCCTGTAATGTTCGTGCAGGAATTTTTAAACTCTAGCCAGCAGAAGGGACTGCACCATCAACCATAGATTCAAAAGAAGGATTAATGGACTTGTAGGCCGGCATGACTTTACGCAAGTCATATCAGACAACAACAAATAGACGATCGCAGAGCATTCCACTGTAGACCCAGTCCTTATACGGTTTCATACGGTATTATACTATTGAGGATGAGTGATAGGTAAAATGGCAAAGGTCACAATATTACTGGAAACAAAGACAAGAGACGAGCTCAAGTCTCTCGGTAGGAAGGGCCAGACATATGACCAGCTCATACTTGACCTGATATGTCAATATCATCATCAGCATCACGATCAACTAAAACAAAAGGAGAAAATGGGTTTGACATGTGTGTAGCAGGTAAGATTCTGACTCTTGGAGGAGCAGTGGTAACAACAGTAGGAGTATCATTTGGAGCAGCGGGGGGTGGCCCTGGCCTTTTAGCTATAGGTCTAGGCTGCATCTTATTTGTTCTAGGTATCTTCAAGGACATTAAGAGTGAACTACAAATCCCAGTTTTAGTGGGTTGGTGGAAGCGTTCTGTTCCAGTAGAAGGAGGAGAGTGAAAAAGCCATGATAGACAACAACCTAGCAGCGACAGCAATGGACACGACTACAAGGATTCTAATTCTGCAAGCGGCGGCGATACTTACAGCACTGTTTGCTGCACTAACAACGGTACTAGTCGTCAAAGTCAATCACCTGAAGATAAGCAAGGCTCTAGGTAAGATCCTAGCTAAAGTTTATCACATCACATGAGCGTATTCAACAGAGTTAATGTAATAATAATTAACTGAAGATTAAAAAATTGGTCATAACAGTTGCCGTCTCAGATACAGCAAATGTGTTGCAAACGTACCGTGATATTTCATGTATTCATAACCTAAAGGATTAGCACTGATAATGGATAGCATTCCGAATTAAATCCAAATCATCATGCATTTGTTGTAACTCTAAAATAACTGCGCTAAAATTTGATTTGATGCCATGACATATATTCGAAATCAATATTAGACCTAATTTATTACTGGTCATTACATAACCCATGTCAGATCATGGAACTAATTCGAACCCTGTTCTGCATCGAGCATTAATCTTTCAGGGAGGCGGTTCTCTTGGAGCCTATGAAGCTGGTGCATTCAATGCCATAAATGAACAAATGCAAATAAGGCTGAAGGCCATCGATAAAGCTCATGAACCCGTCTTTCACCTGGTTGCCGGTACATCTATTGGCGCAATAAATGCTGCTATTTTGGTAAGTTACGTAAAAGAGAACAAAACATGGCATGGTTCTGCTGAGAGGATTATCGAATTTTGGAAATATATTTCTACTAACTCACAAATCGATTCTATTCAACCTGTATTCAACTACTATTGGGACACTTTGCATAAACTGGATCAACGAGTAGCCTCAGGAGAATCAGCACGAAGGTATTACGGTACCAAGGAATTTATTATCAGAGGCGTTCCTAATGTTTTTAAACCCAAATCACCATTACCTGACTCTAAATTCTTTGATCCTGCAAATACATGGTATATTTATGATAATACACCATTAAAGGAGAGTTTGGAAAAGTTTGCAAAATTTCCTATAGCAACGAGTTTTGATAATAATGAACCAAGATTGTTGTTGGTGGCAGCAGATGTACAGAAGGGCTCTCCCGTACTATTTGATAGCTATGAGAAGGAAAACGGAAGGCGTAGGTCAGAATACGGGAGATATGGTACGGTAAAATCTGATCAAGATCTTGCCAAGGGCAGTTCCGATGAGAAATCTTATGAACATATAATAAGTTATGATGATGGCATAACTTCAGACTTTGTTCTTGCAAGTTGCTCAGTTCCAATCAATTATGATTACACCAGACTAGAAGTTGAAGATCAACAATTGATTACAGACGGAGAAAAGGCGCAAATACTAGATCCCTTTAGTGATCGCAACCCGAATAGAAAAGATGTTGGGATCAAAAGCAAGAATCTACACTATTTCTGGGACGGGGGGCTCTTGGCTAATACACCTCTCAGACAAGCTGTTATAGCTCACCGAAACTTCTGGAACAAGGTAAGAAAGATGGAGCAAGTCCCCGGATTGAGAGTAGGAATAGTTAACCTGCATCCTATTGAACAAGACTCTATTCCAAACGATTATGATGGAGTTGTAGATAGAAAAAATGACATTATATATCACGATAGAACGGAGTTCGATGAATTTGTCGCTGGTATGTTCTCAGGATACCAAGAACTAGCAGAAGCTCTGATTTCATTGGCTGCTAGAAATGGTGCCAGTAATGATTCTATACAAGAGATACTAAATAAGAAAAGTAAGGCTGTAACTTATTTGACTCATGAGCCCTTTACGTATAGGGATTTGATAACTGCTGTAGTTAACGTCGATTATGTAATACGCCTAGAGAGAAGGAATGATACCAGTACTATTGCAAATAAGACTTTTGATTTCTCAAAATCTACAATTAATAAACTCATAGACGATGGATATAGAGAGTGTAGGGAGCAGCTAATACGAGCATTCAAAAACGCCTGATGGTTATTACTATTTAGTGAGTTTGAGATATGTGATTAAAGATTTTACTTACTCGATTTTTGGTTATACTGAATCATATTAATAGATTAGCAAGAGACTAACAAATACGAAACTCATTCTAAGTTCCACCAAAAAATTATTTCCTTTACCTTTGAAAGGTTCTTAAATTAAGGACGATCTTATCCTCCTAATATAGAGAATCCCAGATTTTGTTAATAATAAAATCATTCAAAAAGGTTGTACACTGGCATTAACTTTCTGCATTTAATATGTTATTAAGAAACACATTATAAGCATAATAAAATTAATGTGATATTTAACCATATGAAATAGATTCAGAGATAGCCATACATATCTTCTTGGCTGCTGATAGATCCAGAATAGATAGACATAAAATCAGACAAACAGACAGATATTATTTGTTGTTGACGAGACTCTAGTCAAAATAGATAGATTGGTATGAAATGTCGGTTACGAATCAAGGTTAAGTTAACAGAGCCGTCAAATATAAAATGCCTTTATATGGATGACAAAAGGACTCTTTTAACTAACTAAATGTTTTCTAAAATTGTTGATGTATCTACGTCTATTTCTGATATAAAAGACGATAGCATAATTGCCATCTCCGGTTTTAATATGGCTACAACACCTGAATATCTAATCCTCGAATTATATAACAAGTACAAACAACAAGGACATCCAAAGAATATTTTCATAGTATCAGATGCTTTACCGGCAGTGCCTGGAAGGGCATTGGATCAGATAGGTGAAAACTTGTACAAGGAACCAAACCAAGAATTTCTCAAGGGAGCTTTGATGCCTTTCTTGGGATTTTCTCCATGGTTTCAAAAACTTGTAACAAATAATAGAATAGAGTGTTATGGGTGGCCCATAGGCGTTACTGCATATTGGTTTAGAGAAATAAGTTCTGGAAGACCTGGTCTTTTAACAAAAATAGGTGTAGATACTTTTCTTGACCCAAGACAAGATAGCGCTGCATTAAATGAACTTGCAAAGAGAAAAGCTTCATGCCATGTCCGTGTTATCGATATTGATGGTGAAGATTATCTTCTGTACCAAGCTCCTAAACCAAATTATGCTATGATTAGAGCCTCTGTATCTGATGAGACCGGTAATCTATCACTGCAGGATGAGGGTATGAGAGGTACTGTTCTAAGCATTGCCCAAGCTGCCAAAGCAGGACCAAACCAAGGCAAGGTAATAGCACAAGTTAGATGGATGACAAAGTCGGGTACGATAAATCCAAGGGATGTAGACGTACCAGGTCCACTAGTGAATTGTATTGTAGTTTCTCCAAGAGAGTACCATTGGCAGTGTGGCAGTATCGAATACGACCCAAGACTATCTTATAAAATAATCCCACCGGCTACAGAGAATATGCTTGTAGATGGCATACCTAAAGTACCCCTGGAAGGACATAAAAAGGTAATAGCCAGACGAATTCTATTGGAGTTGATTAGATTATTTGAAACTAAGCAGTCTCCTGTTTTGGTTAACTTAGGAATAGGTATCCCTGCTTTGATTTCATTAGTTGCAGCTGAGGAGGATGTAACTGATTTTATAATAACGGTACTTGAATCCGGGCCTTGGGGAGGACTTGCTCTTACAGGAAATGACTTTGGATTGGCAGTAAGTCCTTTTGCACTTTCCACCATACCTGATGTGTTTTCCAACTTTGAGGGAGGAATAGTTGACGCTGCATCACTTGGGTTTCTTCAAGTTGATCAAAAAGGAAATGTGAATCCTTCTATGTTACCTAATAGGATCTTTGGGCCTGGGGGTTTTCCAGTCATAGCAGGCGGAGTACCACGAGTATATTTTGCAGGCTCATTTATTGGAGGAAAAAGTGACATCAGTATATCAGACAATAAAATTAAAATTTTGCGTGAGGGCACAATAGCAAAATTTACTGAAAGTGTTTTCAAGGTAGTATTTAGTGGACACCAAGCAATAAAATATGGACAAGAGATTATGTATATTACTGAAAGAGCAGTTTTTAGATTGAATGAGAGGGGTCTAGTTTTAGAAGAAATTGCTCCTGGTATTGACCTACAGGAGGACATTATATCTAAGATGAGCTTTACACCCATACTAGGAAATTCGATAAAGGAGATGGATACAAGAATATTTAATGATGGAAAGATGGAGATTAGAAATGAGGTTATTATGCATTCGATTAAGAAGTAGAAAGAATTGATTCTCTAGCAGATCTTACTACCACAATTCTTTCCCTTAGGTCAGCATATTTTAATTTCTATGATCTTTGTTCAAAGGCTGTAGCTGCCAACAGATCTGGTACGATGTCCTAAAGCTAAATTTGTATTGACTAAGGCTATCAGGTAACAATATCATATGGCCAGATCACTTCTGTTTACTATACTCTTTTATTTTTGAAGACTGTCTTTTTGAGTCCTTATTTTTGACTTGAAGAATTGGACTCTTTTAGTTATTCCTCTTGTATATATTCCAATATTTTCGTATTTAAATTATCATCAATATCCAAGCTCGCCTTTAGATATTTTGTAAAATCTGAAGGAGTAACTATGCCTAAAGGTTTGTATACATCACTATTTTCTATCACAAGAATATGTCTGACACCATTCTGATTCATTATATCAACAGCTTGTTCAACTGAAGCATCTGCATCAATAGTAAGTAGTGGAAAAGACATTATATCTTTAATTTGTATGTCACTGCTACTTGCACCATTAACACATACTTTTCTTACTAAATCTCGTTCAGTTACTATACCAGCAGCTTTATTGTTATCATCAATTACTACTAATGAACTTATATTCTTGTCTCTCATTTTCTTTGATGCTTTTTGAGCTGAATTTGAGATATTGATTGTTTCAAGTGTCTTATTGACCAGTTGTCCAATTGACATTTTTTTGATAGGCATGAATGAGATGAATAAACGATTGATATCTATAAAGATTAATACTGCAGTGGGAGAAGTAATACATTAGCAGAACTAAGACCAAGACCTAAATTAGTTAGGTAGCTCGCAAATATCTGCT
>JARBAU010000342.1 GCA_029237525.1 Nitrososphaerales archaeon
AGATATAATCACATAGTTATGAAGAAATCAGTACAGCATACAATTTTTGTATACAGATAGATGACCATGATCAACGGTCCAAACTTCAATTATAGCGAGAGTAGTCAGTTACCATGAAAGTACTGTTAGACGGTATTAGAATGCCTATAGTTATAACATGTTCTAAGTTATAGAAACAATCTCTGATAATATCTGTTAAACGAATAGTCACGTGGTGCATGGCTTGGATTAGACAATTCCAGAAACCTAGTCAATATTTTTTAGTGTGCTTTTTTCCGCATTACAGTTTGATAACCAAACTGAATCTGCATTGCTACTTACTGTATCATTTTTGTTCATTCATATAGTCAGTTAATCGTATTTCTTGTTCTAAGTGGCCAGATCTTATGTAATGCATTTTTAGATACGTTGAGGTCTCCCTTATTTTCAAGTTCTTTGTAGAGTTTTTCAATCTGTTATCACCCCCCCTAGGTGATTATTTGCTTGATTTTTGTTAGTATTATTCGACATGAGGTTGATGAACTAGCTGGCAGTATAAACTAAAAGACTTGATTGACAAAATCCTGCGTTCTAATCCTTGATAGCTCTCTTCCAAATGTTTTGTAAATGCAAGGGTTCATTTAATTTAATTATGTTTGCAGCTTGAATAGGTATTCATTTAATGGTACCACACTATTTACGTCATAACGACTTCAAAACACATTATACACGCCTTTATTATAACGTCTACTGATCAAAATTAAAATATTATACATGCATCTTGAGAGTCTGCAAGTTCCAACTAGCTCGTAAGAATAATCGATAGACCAAATACCATAAATATCAAGAAGATCATGGTGGTATAATGCGTTCAGTTCACGTCACTAAAGCTAATGGCCCTTTTGAACTTGTGGAAAAAGATATTCCGGAGCCTGGTGCTAGACAAGTTCGTATCAAGATACAAGCATGCGGTGTATGTCATAGTGATTCCTTTACCAAAGAAGGAGTCTTCCCTGGTATCCAATATCCAAGGGTACCTGGTCACGAGATTGCAGGAGTTATAGATGAAGTGGGCAAAGATGTCAGTCAATGGCAGCCTAAGCAAAGAGTTGCTGTGGGCTGGCATGGAGGTCATTGTGGCCATTGCGAATCCTGTAGGCGTGGAGATTTTATTACTTGTAAATATGGACAGGTACCAGGTATTTCGTACGATGGCGGATACGCTGATTATATGATCGCACCAATGGAAGCTTTAGCATCAATCCCCGAGCAGCTCTCAGCTATAGAAGCTGCACCACTTGTGTGTGCTGGTATTACTACATACAACGCTCTTCGGAATAGCGGAGCACGTGCTGGCGACATGGTTGCTATATTTGGAATGGGAGGACTTGGACACCTTGGAATTCAGTTTGCTGCCAAGATGGGTTTTAACACCGTTGCAATTGGCCGGTCGAGAGATAAAGAAGAGGAATTGATGAAGAATCTGGGCGCAAAGCAGTATATTGACAGCCGGTCACAGAATGCAGCCGAAGAACTTAACAAAATGGGAGGAGCTAAGGTGATACTTGCGACTGTTCCAAGCGGTAAAGCGATGACTGAAATCCTTGGAGGTCTTGCCGCAAATGGTATGCTGGTAGTAATTGGAGGCTCCGATGAGCCAATTCAGGTACCCACATTCCCGATGATATTGGGACGTCGATCTTTGATCGGTTGGCCATCTGGTACGTCTATTGACTCGCAAGACACACTCTCATTCAGTGTTCTCTCTGGCGTGAGATCTATGAATGAAGTCTTTCCATTAGAGCGCGCAGCAGAGGCTTATGATCATATGATGAGCGGTAAGGCTAGGTTTAGGTGTGTACTTACGACTGGTAATTAGACTAAGGCATATGCTATAAACATATACAGTGACCAAGAAAGCAAATGTGGTACCATGGATTGGGGATTACATGTCTAGGTTGTGGAATTGTGTTAAATACGCCACATAAATCTTTGATTAATCTATTTCTGTGAGATTGACCTATTATATTCATGTTACCAATCTCAATATCATGCTTGGCGTTTGCAATGAGTGCGAAAGGCCCAATGAAACAAGCAACTCGTCAAATGAGAATTAGCTTGTTTGTAGTTTTGTAATTCAAAAATATACTTAAACTATGTATATCTAAAACAGAACAATATTCTTTAGGTTATAATTTTTCGTGCTGCATTGATTAAAACACGGTTCCAATAGGATCTAGTCGATCGATCGGATCAGATATCTATCACATATATCTCGAAGTGGCAGGGGCTATTCCTATTTTGTCCCTCCCTCCACTGTGTTTGCTACTTTATAAATTCGTCTTAACTAATCAATCGTGAGCATTATCGAACTACAAATAACTAGAAGATATCAATAGAACAAAATTCAATATGTTTAATAGCATTTCTATCGTTGGAGGATATACCCACGAGACTGTGGTACCAATGCCTGCATTACCTACTTAACCAATGGGGCCCTTCTCCCTCATTGGATTGTTTAGTATACAGTCATTGTATCGATTGTAGTGCTACGCCTAGTGATCTCTGCTAATGGTTACGATTCGAGCTTGTTATTCTTGGAATATTAGTATAGTCCTGTTTATAAGGAAAACTCATAGAATATAAAAATAGGTGGTCGGATTTATCAACATCCCAGGTGGTGAGGACAATAACTCTCGACAAGTGTTGTCCCTCCACTGGTTCTATCGCAGAATCGATATCTCCCACAACTCTCATTAGAAAGATGTCTACCTTAATAATCAAACCAAATCCACGCCTACTTATATTACCACATCACGCGTTCCTGGCTCATTTAAAATCTGACAGACTATCTTGTTAATGTCATTAGAATCATCTCAAGTTGGGAGTCTCAACTTCATTCCATGGTACTTCTGACAAATCCAACATTTTCCTATGTGTGATAGCAGCTGCAGGATTCAAACCATCATAATGACTACTTGTTGTTCAGATTGTAATGATTAGCCTGTCTTTGTACCTTGGATTTGTCACCCACTACAAAACAGGCCATCTCTGCATTTCTTAAACCTGGTTAAGCAAATGGATTAGAACATCTCCAGGTGAAGAATGATTCTAATATAAATACTGAATCTGATTAATTTTATCCTTCACTAGATTTCGATCCGTACTCAGATTCTTTATTTTAATTGCCAGTTTGCAATTTCCTACTTATCTACCCACATGACCAAAATGGGATTATGCCTTTAGTTTGTACAAGAGAAATGTAGTCGTACGACCTAGAATTATATATGGTATCTGGAAAAGGCTCGGACCCTAAAATGATCTTCTTTGTAGATACTGTCAATAATAATGGCTTCCCTATAGTACCAAAAAATGACAAATCCCAATTCAATTCCTAAATCCAACTCTATAATAAAATCGCCATATTTCTATCTGGTTAGTACATAGTAACATGGTATACAACTGAATTCATATGAATTTGTTTGCCACTGTATTATTATCGATCCTTCTCCACGTTATTATTAGTACATGTAACTAGATATTCAGACTCTA
>JARBAU010000343.1 GCA_029237525.1 Nitrososphaerales archaeon
AAATACACATTTCATCTAGTAGACTAATACGTACATGTTCTAACTCCTTTTGTCTCTCGTTGATAAATCATTCAGCAGCGTTCAGTAGAACGTGTTGTAAACGTCACTGCTGTTATTGTTATCATAAGGCAACTGTTCAACATTCGCTAATGTACAATTATACTGGTTGTTCATACCAAATCGAAATAATAAGTCTCTCTCCTCTTGCAACTAGCAGCAAACCATATACAGAATATTAATTTTCGTTGGATCATTTTGAATTGAATCTATTGCTTTTTGAAAAGCTATCTTTTTATTTTTACGCTATGATTGATAAAGAATAGTAATTTTTATCAGTATATTATTAACATTAGTTCTAATAAATCAAAGTACTACATTATTAAGATTAAATACTGAGTATTAATAAGTTGAGCATGCCATATTGGTGCGTATAGAAAGTCATGATAAGCCACAAAGCTGCTGTATATTTCTTGATTGTATACAAAGTGATCACCCATGAAGTATTACTCTTGTCTAGCTATCATTTTTACAACTTTTCTTATGATAATATTAATAACCTCAACATTACGAGTGGCGTCTGGTCAAAATAGATTTGTAAATATGCGCTCATCATATTCAAACCAACCAACATTAGCAGATGGAATCGATGACGATTGGAGAGATAGCAACAATCGCAGATACACTGAACCCTCGAACATTTTCTAGACTGATGGGATAGCCGGAACTAATCATCTTGTAGGACAGATCCTTGTTAGAAATAATGACACTCATTTATCATTTTTCATGAAACTTAATACTAGCAACCCCATTTATAATGGACACCGTTTTATCAGCATATTATTCGACGAAAATGGAGACGGTGTTTCTAATGTGGGTGATGATGATATAGGTATTGGAACTGGTGGCACACAATACAAAACATTTTTGATTGATAACTATATTGATGAAGATCACAAAATTCGGCCCGATCCACCGACGGACGTCAAGACATTTCAAGCTGCAATCAAATATCTTTCTGATACCAAATTGCAGGCCGAGTTTGTAATTCCATTTAAAGACACTAACGACTATTATGACTTTAAAATGTCAGTTCCGCATACGATTACTTTTATGCTTGGCTACACTGCTGGTGATCCTAATGTCGTTAATAGCATTCATGATGCTAATACGAATAGTACTAGCGCTTACTCTTCTTTCGTGGAAGGATTTGCTTATCAAATTGCACAGAAGCCTGCTGTTACTATTGTCTTTGCAGTTGATGTACTTGCCATTTTCATAGCAAGCTTTGCCTCATGTTTAGGTATGTTATTATTTATTCTGAGAAAAAAAACTAATGGACAAAAAAGCAAAAAAGGTAACGCATTGACTCTTATTCATATCCCCAGGGACAAGAGGGTTAGTATAGCTATTTTATCTGTCCTTGTCTTATCTCTGATCCTTGTTTATGTAAATCCTGTGGTCATCGAGAATTTAAGAAATAGCCTCAACGCGGTCTCAGAGTCGATGCAAAATCAGAATCTGGTTGAAATTTCGCTTTATGCCTTAGTTTTCGGTATCATTTCAGCATTACTATCTGTGGTTTTTCTTAGGCGCTCTAAAGTGCTATTATCTAAAATCGTCTCTCATCAGCAAATTCTATTGAAAGCATCAGTTGTCCTATGTGTATTCGCACTAATACCAATAGCAGTGTCACCAATCCTTTTTATAACTACCGGTATACCTGCCATATTAAAAAACCCAATAATTGGAACAATTCAAGCTCATGTAAGTATAGTAGATGATTTCATAGAATCTGGCATAAGTAGTATGATAATGCTTCCGTTGTTTCAAGTTTTTTCAATTTGGATTCCAAGTGCTTTCTTGATATACATGGTATATGAATTACGTTCTTCTAATCCATTAACAAGACGATTTAAAATTATTTTGCTTTCTGTTAGTCTAATTCTATTTGTTGCCATAGCAATCTGGAATGTATATGGATTATTCTATGCAGCTCCAGATAAGGCTAATTATACTTCGTTCCTATTTGGTCCAACAGTATCTACTTTGATATTGTCATTTTTAGCTGTAGGCGGTTATGTAAGCACAATTAAAGGTAGCATTCATAAACTTGGGATTAGGAGGGGAACTATAACATTTAGTTCACAAAAATCAAAGATGCAGCAGAAAGACAAAGAACTTACAAATACTTCGAAAACTAAAAAAAGGAGCGGATGGAGAAGGTTAAGTTTCAACACTGTAGCGATAATCCTACTGACATTAAGTATACTTGGTTTGGTAAAGAATTTGTTTTTGCTCACTGTCCCCTTTGCAAATACTGAATTCCCATTAGGCTATTCACTTGTTAATGATATATTTCTGAAACTCATATCAACATATGCTATTTCAGCTAATTCTGGAGTAGATAGTCTGGCTGCAGCTAAGGTTGTTTACAATTCATTTGTCGTATTCTTCTCTTTGTTCTGGATCTACGATATAATAATGATATTCAGAGGTTTTGGAGAGGACTTCTTAAACTCGGACAATATAGTTTATAAAAAACTACGAAAAAATGTGGGACCCTTAACCGCTATGGTATTTCTTAGTTTGATGATACTTTTTGCTATTGGTCAATCTTCATTAGATAATAAAGCTAACGAAATTAATGTTGCACTACCGGAATGGGTTAGGCAGCAAATTGGTGTTCAATCTACTGAAAATCAATTATTATCTAACCTAACTTCTCAACTTGCCTTTCTTACAGGGATGGCAACATTGGTGGGACTTGTTTATCTCATATACAGATCAGGGGTGTTTACAAAGAAATGGCTAAGGATGGTCCCTAAAACTGGCGCACAATAAAATGTTCCCTTGTTCGGCAGGGGAGCTCGGTCAAATGTCAAAAATATCACCTAGACTACGGATGATGTATGATTGCATATCCTGATACTTAACACGTTATTTATGTGGTGAATATAATAATAATATTTCACAAAATATGCAATCTTAATCAAATAAGTGATCTTTCGTATAGCATATGCCAGTAATGATAGTTCAAGCAGTCGATTTCGTGGTTCTACATTGCTATCGCATATCTTCTGTGGAAATATCAACCTCTACTATTGTTATTGTTGCATATGGGATATGAAGTGACTTTTAACTCGCTAGTATCCTTCTCCAGTATCTAATGGACTGGTCGGGATTACGTCCCTTCGGATAAGGGGTTCAACTACTTTTTGATACGGGTATACTGCTGTTGGTCCAGTTTATTTATATCCATATCTTTGGGTGTCAGGATTGAAGAGATGTAATAGCTTCCTAGAGAGCCAGAGAAGAGCACAGGAAAATCGGCCTAACCGTAGCAGTAGCAGCAACTAATCATTACACCGGTTTTTGGTCCATGAATTGCTAATATACTCAGAAAAATGCTGGATTTATTAGAAGTAGCATAGATTGCATACGAGAGCCCATGTCGTATAGCAGTGCATCACCCAGTCAGACAAAACAATTAGTCTATCAGATTTATTGAAATAAATAATCAAGCATGTATTAAATTGAATCGTAGGCAGAACCTATTTCCTTCTGTTCCGTGCTCAACATCTAAAAAGCTAGGACCAAAGGTTAAGGGAATTTTTGTCCATGGGGAGCACCATTTGCCCACCATAAAGTTATCTTTAACAGCCTTAACTTCGTCATGCCAATTGGTAAAATCATACATATTCATCTGCTCTGGTGTTATAACAACTCTAGAGATTCCCTTAAGTAATCCTCCAAACGTATATTCCATTTGTAGCTTGCCTAGATTGTCCTTGGTATAGTTGAACACCTGTGTTACAGGGGTTAATGTACTATCAGAGACCAACTTGCCGTTCCATCTACCAATGATTTCTTCGACATTTGGCGCTCTTGCATATTTTTGATAAATTGTCTCATGATCCTCTTCTGTCATAAAGTTAACTTCGTACCTTCTTGACATACTGAAGGTTAGTATTTGCATGCTAAAAGGGGATATACCTAAGAAGGCCTTTCCGAGGACAACATCCTTATCAACTATCTTTAACAAATCATAGAAAAGTGAGTATTCTGGACTAGTATATTTTAGGTGTATGACTTCTCCTAACCCCCTATGAATATTTTCTAATTCGGGTAGGTTGGCAGCATATATTGAAGGCATTTCGTATGGATGAGTAACTCCTTTTATAATCTCTCCTTCTTTGTAAAAGCGCTTCCAAAATCCTCCAAAATATCTGACTGCATCAAAATTCTGATCTATTGGAAAGAAGCCCTTCCAATATTTATTATTGTAAATCATCAATGTATCACTATCAAATGACCATTCAGTTTCAGCTGGTGAGGATGAATTATCAGTGGCATTGAGTAATGTTTCAAGAGGAAAGACATTTTTTTCTTCATTAAACATCGTATCTAGCCTTGAAACTGTGCAATACATAGGCCGTTTAAGAGAACATCTATCTTCAGGCGTCAAATGTAGATAAATGATATGGTTGATAATTAAACTTTATGTAAAACGCATTTACTTTAGAAATAAATTTGTATCAAATTAAGGTCGAATTAATAATGTTATCAAAAATAAAGCTATCTAAAATAACTAACTAACTAAATGCCAAATTCTTGATGGAACCTTGCTTTATTCATAAGGTCTTTAGATATCCGAGGCAGGATGGAAGTGTCTATCTTGTTGCTAATGGGAGTAATAACTATCTGGTTTAACGTCTCATTCCTATCTGGCCACCACCTCATTACTTGATTTTCACTATGCCATTCAAAATGATTGCTTGTAGCCCATACCTTGAACGCTTGATTATAGTGAATCTTGTATGGAATATAGATTATAGTGGGAGCTTCTACGGCAAGACCTTCTAGAACGATGACACAATATTTCGATTTCAAGTCAAAAAATAGAAGATGTGGCTCAGCAGAGCTATATTGAGGATACGGTCGAGCCACGATATCTATATGACGAGGTTTTCTTTCAGGACCAAGCAATGA
>JARBAU010000344.1 GCA_029237525.1 Nitrososphaerales archaeon
CTTTTAATCTCATAAAGGAAACGGTCTACCATTATTGTTGTAGTGAGCCAACTTAAGACATCATTAAGATTCTGTCCTGCTCTACTATTATCGGTACTGGCTTCAGGTGACTAGTCCCCTTGTGATTGCACATTCAAACAAATATACCTATAATGATCATGGAATGCAATGGGATAATTCTGGCAAAAATGGGTTCTACTGCAAGTTTAGATATACATCTTAATTTACTTATCTTTAATCGGTTATGATATAAGATAAATATATTACCACTATGAAAAATGCCTACTACATTCAGCCATCAAAGTGAATCTTGTCATTATAACTACCCTTTTGAATATGCCATGCAGCAGTTAAATCACAAAAGCCCTCTGTGGGATCTGCCTTAAATATACAAGGACAAGGCTCAATTTTGTACTTGTTGTCGTCAATTGATAATTTGATTTATCGTACCCTTAAGTCTTTCGATCTTGTAAATGTTCTACCAGCCTACAATGTTAGTGCGAGTCTATGATAACTAGACGGGCACTACGATAATTGACTAACTAATGCAACTGTTGTGGGATTGAAAAGGCAGTGGCAGTATAGTCCATAAAGATATTATTCCAGCTTCGTAACCTGGTAAGTATATCACTTGCGTAGGAGAAGTAATGAATGAATGGTTACTATAATACAACTGTCTAGCTTCCATTTGAAGCAGTACTACCTTACTTTGTAGCAGCCATTGCAGTGATTATATATACAATAAGTAAATTAATTCCAAAGTGAATATTTCATTTTCTGCATCAGAAGACATAGAATATATTGAATCAAACGCAGATAAGAACAGAATCCGGTAAGTAATATCCAACTTAGTGAACAATTCTCTTAAATTTACAAAATGGTACAATAACTATCACAGCTGAGATCGATAATCGAAAAGAATCTCGTCAAATAATTGTGAGTAAAAGATACAGGAACTGGCATAGATTCAGAGATACTGCCACGATTATTTTTAAAATTTGCTACCAAATCTAATGATGGCAATGGACTTGGATCGTATATATCTAAGGGAATAATAGAAGCTCATGGTGGTAAAATCTGGGCTAAGAATAATACCGATGATGAGGGAGTAGCTACCTTTTCTTTTAGTTTACGAACTTAGTGAATTGGAATTTCTTCTATATCCCAAGTGGTTGCTTATCATGACCTATAACTTAAATTTACTTGTAAATACAAAATAATGCATATTGGATTCATCTCCTCTTTATAAATACATCTAGTATATAATCAGAATCGAAAACAACTATGCTTAGTTACTATTGTGTAATATTTAGCTGGATTGCTTTTAACACTGATACATCGTTATTTTCTGCACCTACCATCAACATATATTTACCTGGTTTTAAATCTGATGAAGGGGTAAAAATAAGTGCGATTTTCTTCACTTCCTTAGAGGTATCCATTGTAAATGAGTCCTTATTAAAATATGCAGTTGAATTCCCAAGGTCTCCAGTTGGTGTGAAAGTTCCAGAAACGATCATATGGATAATATGATTATTGACTTCATTTCTAGGATTAAATGAAGTGTGTGATCCTGTTGGTATGACTTTAACATTGATCTTCTCACTTTCTCCTCTTTTGACTGTTAACTCCTTCGAATCTGAATCTGGGTGAGAAACTCTTACTGAAAATGGTAGATGTCTATCTGAAACATCTATTTTGCCAATCTTATTTTCAGACCACTCTGTAAACCAGATCTGTTTATTTTTGTCATTGTTGCCATTATTATTATCATTCTCTGTGGAAAATTGCAGAACATTGGCAATACCACATTTTTGTCGAGAGTTATTTTCGTTATGGGAAACAGATGTTGCTGTATTATTAAATGAAGAACATGTACCCCATAACCTATTTTGCGATGGAATCCAATATTCTACCAGCATATTATGCGAAGAATCAAATCGGGCAATTTTGTTTCCTTCCCATTCGTTAAACCATAAAAACCCACCTGACTTTTTAATCCAGTATGGAAGTGTATAAGCATGTTTAGAGATAGTGTTGCCATTATTGCTATTATTATTTTTTGAATCAGACAGACCATTAATATTACTAAAGATTCTAGGTGAGGCCATTGAAGTGACAAATTTTATGATATTAGAATTACTTGAATTACTGGTATCATCATTAAGTTTATGTGATTTGAATTTATAAAATATGCTTGTACCTGCATTTGTGACCCATAGATTTCCAGAGTGTTGGTCTACAGTCATTCCTAAAGGTGAGCTTAGTTCTTTAGGTAGCTCAAACTTGTCGAAAGTCCTTGTGTCTAAGTTATATCTTAACAAGTAACCTTTCTTAGAATACACCATTACTGAGACCCATATGTCATTTCTTTTACTATCGTATACAAGTGAGCCTGTAGTAATATAAATAGGATCAATACCTTTAAAATTACTCGCAACAGGAAGAATAGTCTGAGAAATTCCTTCTGATGTTCCATTCTTCAATTTAGCAATGTTGGCATACCAAAGTGATTCTGAATAAGTGCCTACAAAGAATAGAACATTATTATCCTCTTTGTTACTATTATTACTATCATCGTGGACAAATTCTATAGAAATAGGATATGTCGTGCCAAAATATTGCGAGCTACCAGGAATCTTATATATTTCAAATTTTTGTGATGACTTGAGAAACCTCCAGATTGCATTTCCTTTCTCATCTGTGAACCAAACATCTCCTGTATTCCTATTAACTTTCATATCCCATACTTGGGAAAAGCTATGAGATTCCTTGCGGGAACTCCATTCTGGAATGATGTGTTCTTGGTCAAATCTGTTTTCTTTAATATTGTAGCTTCCCAACATACCATTTTTAGTAGATACATACCAGACCTTTTTTGCATCCTCATCGAAGGCAATTCCTAGAGGCATCTCGCAGGCTTGTGGAAGGACATATTCAGTTACATATGTATTAGAATTGGCTTGTGCATTAAGACCACAAAATTCATGTTGAAACTTACTGAAAGAGTCATTATCATTATCAATAATTGTGTTCTCTTTAAAATCTGCTTGATTTACAACATCTGACAAATCGTTATTCTTGTTAACTTGCAGTGTTTTTTCCATATCGAAAATCTTTGTATAGTATAGATTTGATGATAGGTTGAAAGTATTATTGTTGAAATTTGTGTTATGAGTAGTTATAGTTTCTCGAAATGCAAGCAAATTTTTCTGCTCACAAAGACTAACAATTGAAATGGTTAGAAATACTATCACCATAGTCATAATAATTTTTGACACAGTAAACTCAAAAATGGATTTATACTAATTAAATCTGACTGATTTTTTCAATTTACTAAGTTCTATAGCGTACTCCTTTAGTATCATTGACAAATCATGGGATAAAAGAAATACAGATTCCAATTCAAAGCTGTAAGATAAAAGAGTGAATTTTACCGACTTATGTCCTTGGGCAGCTTGTACTTTTTGAAGAAAAACGGATTTAAGCGAGATTATATGTCTATATAGTAATATAAAAAAACAAACGTCTTTTTGCACGTCTTATACTAAGACAAACCAAATCATTCTATTTGGGAATACATCACTAATTTTCCTATTCTTTAGATAGCTTCGCTTTCACAATAGGCAATATCTTATTTAATATGATGTTGTCATGATCCGAACGAGTGTCGAAGGATGCCATTAGGACTGGATAATCATTATTTCCAATGTGTATAGTGGCACGTTTAAGGTTTTCATATAGTGTGAATGAATAAATCACCTTACCGAGCTTCGACTCCAGTTCCTTCCTACTATTCATTCTCATTACAGTATCAATGGAGTATATCTCTGACTCTGTCTGATTCAAGTAAGGAACGACACCGTCTCGATACTTAACAACTACTTGCTTGCCATATTTGTCTGCGATACCTACAAATCTTATAGAGTCATCGGATTGGATAATCTGGTTGCAGAGATCCTCTAGTTCCGTGCCAGTCATTTAACTACTATTTGTGTGGCGCATTTAATAAATGAATATAAACTAATACCTCGGAATAACTCATATTGAAAAAGATAGACGCGATCGTAAGAGCAGAGAAAATGCCTCATATAAAGGAGCGTCTAAGGGAATTGGGTGTCGCAGGAATGACCATTTCAACGGTGATGGGTTGGAGCAAGACTAGAGAGCTTCACCTCCAGTGGAGAGGTCTACCTGTGTCTTATGACTTAATCCAGAGGACCAAATTTGAACTAGTCCTTCCTGATTCCCAAGTCAAAGAAGCCGTAGAAGCTATAATCGAATCTGCAAGATCCGGGGAGAATGGTGAACACGGAGACGGAATGATTTTTGTCTCAAATGTTGATCATTTAATGAATATCAAACATTTGGGATAAGGAATTAGAGTTAGGCATGTTACCTTATTGAATGCTCATTTTTGATGTTAGCTCACGATATGAGCAGCTTATTATTTCGATATTAAACAATAATTACTTTGGTTGCCAAAAGTCATTTTACGAAGTCCCAATGGGCAAGATGGACAAGACTATATATCTTCATAAGGATACTATTAAGATTCTTTTACGATAGATTGGAATTCAATTTGTACAAGATGAGTCAAATTACTGTAAAAGGCATCAAATCGTAGCACATTCAATTTTAGATTCATTTGGGAAAGATCTAATCTATATGATTTGCTGCAATTGTTTAACCACCTTTAATGATTTCAAAACACACGTCATAATTCATCCTTCTTGTTTATTAGATGTAGAGTAAGAAATTACCAGATACAATATTTTCTACATTCTTCTATTGATGATTGAAGTATAGTTTCTATCTGCACGTTACCCAAAGGCAAAAACATTTTTCCATGATTCTATTTCTTTTGTTAAACTATCATACTCATTTGTAGCTGAATGTAAAATTTGCACATTTCCTCATTCCTACTATTATGGGTTAGAATATTTTACCCAAAAAATAGATGATTTTGATAACCTAGGTTCCATTATGCTTGTGACAAGTAACACAACTGTCACCAGCAAATATTAGTTGTGTAGGTGTATTCCAAGTCCTAATGCTGCTCCAATAGCCAGAGAAATTGCAAGTCCCATAACAATTTCTGTTGTCTTTAGACGGAATTCTAGTAGATTTAGGATTTTCTGTTTTAACATGATGGTAAGATTTTTTACATCTTGCTGCTATGTTAAGGACTTCTATACACCGATGTATAAAAATAATAAACGCTTTTTACTAAAATGACATTAGATCTTTATTACAAACCATGTTCACTCA
>JARBAU010000003.1 GCA_029237525.1 Nitrososphaerales archaeon
AGCAACAGCAATAGTATCAGCAGGTGCATCTGCATCAGCCGCAGCCGCAGCCGCTTCGGCAGCATCTAGTGCTGCAGCAAGTGGAGCATCGGCAGCAGGTACAGCCGCAGCCGCAGCCGCAGCCGCTTCAGCAGCAGGTGCGTCTTCTGGTGGTGTAGCCGCAGCCGCAGCCGCAGCCGCAGCATCATCCGTAGGTGCTTCTTCAGCAGCAACTGCAGCTGCTGCTTCAGCAGCCGCAAGTGCAGCAGCAAGTGGAGCATCTGCATCTGGAGTTGCATCGGCTGCAGCAGCCGCAGCAACAGCAGCAGGTGCATCCTCAGCAGCCGCATCTGCAGTATCTTCCTCAATTTCTTCGTCGGCCGCAGCCGCTTCAGCAGCATCCTCTGTGTTGAAATCGCCGATTTCGTCAGCAGCAGCTACCGCCGCAGCTACAGCCGCATCCTTTGCCGCTCAAAATGCGGGGGCATCTGCATCAGCAGCAGCAGCAGCCGCTTCAGCAGCATCTAGTGCTGCAGCTAGTGGTGCATCTGTCGCCGGTACTGCAGCCGCAGCCGCAGCAGCCGCAGCGGCCGCTGGAGCTTCGAGTGGAGGAGTTGCAGCTGCAGCCGCAGCCGCAGCAGCCTCAGCCTCAGGTGCGTCATCGGCGGCTTCAGTTGCAGCCGCAGCCGCAGCCGCAGCCGCAGCAGCAAGTGGAGCATCTGCATCTGGAGTTGCCTCTGCAGCCGCTTCAGCCGCTTCAGCCGCAGGTGCCTCGCCGGTTGCAGCCGCAGCCGCAGCAGCATCAGCTGCTGGTGGTGGAGCAGCTGCAGCAGCTGCAACAGCAGCGTCAGCAGCTGGTGGTAGCTCTGCAACTGCTTTGGCTGCAGCTAACGCGGCTTCCTCAGCAGTAGCTGCAGGGTCCTCAGTTGGTGGAGTAGCAGCTGCAGCAGCTTCCGCTGCTTCGACCGCTGGTGGATCTCCTAGCGCAGCAGCTGCAGCAGCTGCAGCAGCTGCAGCTACTGCAGCAGGTGCCTCGCCAAAAGGCGCCGCTGCAGCCGCAGCAGCAGCGTCTAGTGCAGCAGCAGGTGGATCTTCAACAGGAGGATCAACAGGTATATCCGCAGCCGGAGCCGCAGCCGCAGCCGCCACTGCCGCAGGTGCCTCACCAGCTGCAGCTGCAGCCGCAGCCGCAGCCGCATCTAGTGCAGCAGGAAGTGGGGCAGCATGTTCAAACGTTGCAGCTGCCACTTCAGCTGCAGCTTCATCTGCTGGAGCTTCACCAGCCGCAGCCGCAGCCGCAGCCGCAGCAGTCGGATGTTCAAAATAAAACTCTAAAATATGCCAATATTAGAACAAAATGTGTTCTAAACTTATTTTTTTATTAAATCCTTATAAGCCGAGATTGTAATCCTTTTATATTCAGATATATAGAATTTTCGTGAATTCTCGTTGCTAGCACTTTAGCACTTTAGGGGTATAGCTGTTTCAATCATTGAATCCAATTTCAGAAAATTTCAGAATATTTCAAGCCCAATTTCTTTTACGATGGATTGAAATTGAAAACTTTTATCTTCTTTAATATTCAGTCTCTTAAACCTTGCCGCTTATGTCGACTTTTTCCAAGAACTTATATTTTGGATGCAAAATGTAAATTTGATGGTAAAGGGAGGTAAAAGAGGAGGTCGCGTTAGGGATAAATGGCGCGATAAACAGTGGGTAATCGTTAATTCACCTTCTGCATTTGGTGGTAGTGCGCTTAATTACGTTCCAATAACTGATCATAATAGTGCTAAGGGTAGAATACTTGAAAATACCATGTTCGATGTATTGAAGCAGGACCCAACCCAGCATCAAACAAAGGTGTTTGTTCAAATAGAAAATATCGCTGAAGGTACAGCTACTACGGTATTCAAAGGTCATGAGTATGCAAAAGAATTCTTGAGGAGTTTAGTTAGGAGAGGCAGCTCAATGATCACTTTTGTGCACGACTACACAACAGCAGATGGATATATTTTCAGAGTCGAGGTAATTGCATTTACTCAGAGAAGACTCAACTCTTCGAAAAAACATCAAATCCGTATGGTTGCACATAATTTATTGACTTCAAAGGTAGGGAAATTGACAATTGACCAATTTGTGCAAGAGGTAACGATTGGAAAAATTGGCGCTGACCTATTGGTGGATGCCAAAAAGATCGCATCGCTTCGCCATATAGGAATAAAGAAATCAAAGTTGATTTCAACGCCCCAATCAAGACAGATCGAAGAGGCCAAGCAAATCCAGGTAACGACTGAACCTAACGAACAAACCGCTGATGCTGCGGCATAATGATTTAGCTTTAAGGACATTCAAATCTGATGGCTAGCAAACCTGAAGGGGATATCAATATCTTTTCAGGTGCTGAAATCAGCTGCATTGTACATGCAACCGAAGATGAGAACATCGTACTGAAATTTGCTTCAGAAGCATTTTCTATTTCTAAAGACAGATTTTATTTCAGACGCTTAGAAGGCCATTGGGGAAATTCAATATCATATCTAATTGCTGAATTGGATGGTAGAGAGGCAAGCACAGTGGCCGCTAAAATTATCAAATCCCTAAGCCCCCTGGATAAAAATAACTTGAAAGAGTCGATTCGCAATTTAGTAGACCAAAAAGGTAACATCTATTTAAGAATAGATAAACAAGGACTGTGTAGAGGCAGAATAAATCTTAGCGAATATGATTCGGTGAGAGTAAAGCTCAGGCCAATAAGGACATTTAGGAAAATAACAAGTTTGCCAGATTACAAGGTGATACTGCCATTAGGCGAATAGATCTAAATGTTAGGCTGTCAAACTCTGAGCAATACAATGAGATTACTAGCTCAATCGGAATAGATATTTTCGGCACTACTGATTTTCTCATGAAAGTTGATGGGCTACTAATATATAGGTGTCAAAAATCAACTAAACGAAAATATCCATTTCTTGTTACTAGCGATAAGATTAGTGATCTTACTACTACATCAACAATTGATATAATTTCACTAAACGCTATCTATCTTAGATTCGAAGATAGAAGGAAGCTTCCTAGTGGAATCGGATTGGAAATAAATGTATCAGATTTGAGACGTGCTGATGGAAAGAACCTCGGCAGGTGGATCGCTGACATATCGTCACTTTACAACTATTGTAAACATATTGGAATCCAGTTTATATTATCTAGCGGTGCTACTTCGATATGTGAATTGATTTCTGGACGGTGCTTTGATTCTTTACTCAAAACCTGTGATATTGAGCCTATGTCTTATTGGAATGACCTTGACTCTTGGTTACAGAGTAGATTACTAAAGAGGCGAATTATTCTTGCTTAGGAGAAGAAGCAAAAGAAGATACATAGCAATCAGATGCGACAAATTCAAGTCTGAAAACGGACATGGAATCTCCAATTCAGGATTTGCATCTCTAATAACTAGAAGAGTATCTGAGCTCTTCGGTTATATTGTCGCACAGAAGTCTTCAATAAGGGATATTGGTAACAGTAGGAATAGCATCTTTGTTATCAGATGTAATCTTAACTTTTTGCCAATTGTACTTTCAGCGATTTCCCTCATGAATCCGCCATCTTTGGTTTTACTTATTTCTGGTACAATTAAGCGTCTTAGAATTAATCTTCAAGAGCCCAATTACCTTCTGTTGGTAAATTCAAACAATAACCAGATTGATAATCAATTTAGGGAATTCAATTTTCTTTAGGTATACGATTTCTTGTTGGTTCATGAATCTGTAATATCGAAAATTTAGCTGAATTTCAGGGAAGTATACATTTTTCAGCGTAGACTCATTTTCGTGGAGAAATAATAGCCACTTTACTAAGAAAATCTGACCTTAACGATATTTACTGTATTCTACTGTCACGATAGTATTTGATTTGTTTACAGGAATTATCCCGCGGGCAGGATTTACTCCAAAGCCACGCTTTTGGTAGTTTTGTTTGAGCCTGCGACTCTTCGGTAACTGCACAGTGTATGCCCGATAGGCTGTTTACGCGGTCAGCTTCACAAATCAAGCCAACTTCTACAGCCGAAAGCTCTACCAGGCTGAGCTACCGCGGGATATTTTCGTAATCTGAATGAATGGTATATAATTGTGACTCATTCTGAAACAAAAGGTGACTGATATCGATGAGTTGAAAACTAATATATGCGCAATTGCATAATCACTTGGACAAGCTGAACTTCAGTACTAGGAATATTATTTATTGTGACCTTCGTATGACCAAAATTTCGTGTCTGCTTGCGTCTTTCGTCATTTCAACGAAAACTCCCAAAGTGCATTTGTCAGTTCGCCAAAGATTCATTGTGGTTTATCACTAGGCCATAAAATTTGCAATGTCTAAAGCTGCGTACGTAATAATCTTGTCTGCACCAGCTCTTTTGGCCGATGCGATAGTTTGAACTATCCATTCTGACTCGTCGATCCATTTCTGTTGAGCAGCTGCCTTAATCATCGCTGTTTCTCCGGATACTAATTGTATAGCAATTGGAAAATCACCTATGTTCTCTCTAATCATCAAAATCAAATCCAAATAAGTAAGAGTTGGCTTTATCATGACTATATCAGCGCCTTCATTAATATCAACGACAATCTCCCGTAATGCTTCGCGTCGATTGCTGAAGGAGATTTGGTAAGTTGATTTATCGATGTAAGGTTTGCCTCGGAGTTTGCTGTTAAAAGCTATTGCTCTAAAAGGTGCATATAAATTAGAAGAGTGTTTCACAGAGAAAGGCATTACCTTCACTTTGCTAAATCCATTACCATTTAGCAATTTACGTATACGAGATACCTGACCATCCATCATAGACGACGGAGAAACAATGTCTGCGCCAGACTGAGCATGACTTAAGGCAATTTTTGATAATAAGTGTGTGGTAGGGTCATTCTCTACTTGGTTACCGACATAATTGGTAATTCCACAATGTCCACTCTCGTTGTATTGGCATACACAGACATCTGTAATTATTTGTACTCGACTTCCAAATTCATCGCGAATCTTTCTAGTTGATCGTTGCACTATTCCTTGGTTCATCAAGGCTCTGCTTCCTTTCGAATTACGAATCATTGGAATTCCAAATAACATGAATGAATCTATTCCAACATCAAGACCGTCATACACGGCCTGAAATATCTCGTTTTTGCAATCTGAGACCGCACCTGGCATCATTCCATCTCCTTTAACCCTTCTTTTTTCATGAATGATAATTGGCATTATCAATTGATTCTTTTTGAAGCCAGCCTCATTGAGGATGCTCTCCAGGAACTGCTTATTCTGGTAAATCCTACCCGGTCTCACTTCGAATTACTCTACTTTTCAAACTAATATCAACATTAATACTTTAACGCTTAAAAATCAGACCTATGTGATATTTAGCAAGGATATGGGTGGAGTAACCATTGGGATCCCTTCCTATAATGAACAGGGTAATATAATAAATCTGTTAAAGTCGATTATTTCATCCAAAGCCAGTGGCATTAATATTGATAATGTAATAATTTCGGATGATTCAACAGATTCAACTCCTGGACTAGTGGAAGAATTCATCGAGCGTAATCATTCACTAAACATCGCGTTTTACCATCATGATATTAGAAGAGGAACAGCTGCTGCCTGGAATGAGATATTTGACTCAGCATCAGGAAGCATTATTATTCTATTCGATGCTGATGTTATTATTGATAGAAACTGCATATCAGAATTAGTGGGGTCGCTGACAAATAATGAACATGTCGGCCTTTGTGCTACGAATCAAATTCCTATCGATTCGGAGGGTCTCAGCGGCAAGGCATGTGTGTTTATTATGGAATGGCTCAGATCGCTTAGGAAGAGAGGACTTTCCAAGTACACCGTTATGGGACGCGCTCTGTCTATCCGGTCAAACATTGCGAAAGGAATCAAAATCCCTGAAGAGATCATAGCTGTAGATCTTTATCTCCAGTGTGCTGTAATTAAGAAAGAGTTTGAAGTCGTTTACAATGACAAGGCTAAAGTATACTTTAAGCCACCTACAAATTTGCAAGATTTCTCCTCTCAAGTCATTAGAGCCAATAATGGGCATAAACAGGTGAAAAATCTGCCGATTGAACTTGGTTTGGAGCCAACACTAAGGTCATTGTTCTTCAGTATAATAAGATCAGCATGTTCAAGACCATTAGAAGCGGCTGCGGCGGCGACTTCTTTTATGAGCGTACCGTACTTTTCCAGGAAATTAGATGATACCAACGATGCGAAATGGAATACGTCTAATTCTACCAAGATAATTGATTATGATGAATTTGTTTCTAAACAGAACACGGAAGATAATTCGTAAAATATATTCCTGTGTATTGCCTAGTTAGGTATTAATATATACAAGTGGTATCAGTTTTAGTTTGGAATATTCCTGGCCACTATCATCTGGCTATATTTGTACACCACATGAAAGTCGCTATGATGAGATAATTGATTACTGGAAGAACTGCCCAGATATAGTCAACATGTACTTCGTTACTGCTACTTTTTCTGAGGAAATTTTGCCATATTTTCCCAACAAGGCTAATCACTATATTCTAGCCTCTTTCGTTAACCATTCATCGATACTAGGCATGATAAAAGAAGGAAGTGATAACAAATTAACTTTTATTTTCAATATCAGCAGCTCAATTTTTGAAAAGGCATTTGACAAACTTAACTATATTTCGATTTACTTTATGAAATATATGTATGGTAATAATGAAATAAGTGATATAGCTAACATCCTTGCTAAACGTGATCGAGTAAGTAAGGCCAGTCTAGCAAATATTCAACTACTCCATTCTAACCATCTGAGGTTTGCGTTCCCATATTCAAAAAATATTCTGGTTCTTGAAGTCGATGGCGAGAAAACACATCAAAGCGACCAGAAATATTGTGAACGTACTAGAAGAGATGTAGCAAGAAGGGGGATTGCTTTATCTAATCTGATTAGTTTATCAATACTTGAAAAGTTAAAATAGAAATCAGAACTGTTAAATATGAAATCCAGTGCGCTAAGCATGATAGATCTTGAGCAAACCTATGGATTTAGGCAGTTTGAAGGTTGGATCTTATATCGTTATAGATGGAGAGCCTTGTAGAATAGTTTCATATGATCATAGCAAACCAGGTAAACACGGTTCTGCAAAGGCCAGAGTAGCCGCAATAGGAGTATTTGACGGTTCAAAACACAGTCTAGTGTCTCCAGTATCAGCTAACATGGAAGTTCCGATAATTGACAAGCGAAGCGGTCAGGTCATTTCTATCTCAGGTCAAACTCTACAGATTATGGATTTAGAAACTTTCGAGGTCTTTGAAACTTCCTCTGTTGAGGATGAGGTTAAGGATAAAATTAGACAAGGCGGAGAAGTAGAATATTGGAAGGTTTTGGAAAGGATTAAAATAGTAAGGGCAAAGGGATAGGAACAATTAAAGCTAGATGTGATTTGGGTCAACTAATTACCTCATTCGGCTTACACATTTGCATCAGGATTTCTTGACAATAGACAGACATATATAGCGTAAGTAAATACTAAAAATATATGAAGAGTGCCCAAGATAGAAATATTCCAGTGTGCTTTTCCTCAGATAACTTAAACATTATAAAAGAATATGCAAGAACAAAGGGCATGATCAGTTATGAGCAAGCTGTAGATGAACTGATCAATAACCTTGACGAGGAATAATTGAAGTTTTTGCATGGTTGAATATTCAGATAATTCGGGTATATTGAGGATAATCGTAGAATTACGATTTTTACTAAGGTGCTGCAAATCTTAAATATATTGGTAGTTTATTTTCATAGCGAAATCTCGGTAATTTTACTTTCGTTGATCAGCGCTGAATCATAAAATGGCATGGCAAATCAACAGCTTGTTACTATTTTACAAGATTCTATACCTGGTCTTCGCCCCTTCTTCTAGAACCGATATCAACTGCATCTTCAACATCTGATACGAATATTTTACCTTCTCCAGCCAAGCCCGTGCTAGTGCTCTCTACAAGAGCGTCTACTACGTTTTGCAGTTGTGTGTCTCTTATCACAACAACAATGGTAGAATTTACGTTAAACTCTGGGACATATGTCGATGTACCTCTTCCTGATTGTATTCTAGGGATAGGATTTTGACCTCTCCCTTTAGATTCATAATATGTGAGGCCACCAAGACCTAATTCCTTCAATGCTGCTAGTGCCAGGTCTAATCTAGCGTGTGGAACAACTGCTTCGATTTTCTTCATAATAGCGTATTCTAATGGAAACTATTATGTAATCCTTTTTGTCGTAAATTGACAAATGGCTTGACTAAGCTAGGTAAATCTTGAGATACTGCCCAAATTACTTGTTCAAAGTCCACAATCAAGCCGTCCTTGAAAATGATTCTGTCCTACATGTTACAATTAAACAATAGGTTACATTCATCAATAATTATCCCAAATTCTATACGTACACTAACACTGTATTCGATTATAAAGGATAAAATAACCAACTGGGTATGAAGATATGAATGACTAAAACGTGCCTCAAATGTGGCAAGAATTTTGATGAAAAGGAGATTGACGATCCTGCTGCTGACAAATTTCCTTCGTGTATTGAATGTTGGAACGAATGGAAAAAATATGCCATCATGGTAATGAATGAGATGAGATTAGATATGTCAATGCCAGAACATAGAAAAGCATTGAGAAAGTACGAACGAATGTTCTTTGGATTAGAAAAACCCGAGGGCGAATTTCAAAAGAATCCTGATCAAAAAACTTAGTCCTCTCTCATAATTGTGAATCTAATGTCCTGAGGTAATCTACTGCAAATTCGGGTATTGTTGATACCAATCTCTGTCTCTGAGAGTGCAACAACAAAGCCTCAAAATAACAATCAAACAACACATGCTTTTGTTTGCTACTGAGAGTATTTAAGACTTCAATTATTGGCTGAAGGTCTAATGCTTGTAGAATTTCTGGATGTGCCAAGATTATATCGAAATAAATGCAGAATGTTTTAACAATCAGACGAATATCCTGATTTGAAACTATCCCGAAACTGGTTGTTAGCATAGGTTTCAAACTGGTCATATCTAGGCTGCAATAACCGTCAAGGACAGATTGAATAGTTTCAGATTTAAGTTCATTACTCATTTCGGAAAACTCGAGAATCTTGTTAATAATAATGGATTTTCTTAAATGCTCAGGAACACCAGATATTATTCTTAGTATATTACCAGACGTCGAGTTACCTGGGTGCATTAATGGAAATTGATTTTAGCGATATAAAGACGTACTTGAATAATTGCGCCGATGGCAGACTTAAATATAGAAGACAGACAGGAGATTATATGACATGTACCGTCATTGTTGGTGGGTTTTACGGTGATGAAGGTAAAGGAAAACTCATCGCATATCTTGCTCAAAAAGATAAGATATCAATAGCAGTTCGGGGAGGTGTGGGACCAAATGCTGGACACACTTTTGCATTTAATGGCAAGAAATACAAAGTCAGAATGTTGCCTAGTGCTGGTCTGAACATGAATACTAAACTATTCATAGGACCAGGGGTTCTAGTTGATCCTGCTATATTACAATCAGAGATCAAGGCATTCGATTCTCAAGATAGAACATTTATTGATCCGAATTGTGCTATAATAGAGAAAAAACATGTTGACAAGGATAGTTCACTTGATCATCTTGCCCAAAAGGTAGGAACAACCGGAACTGGTACTGGGCCAGCGAATGCGGACAGGGCATTGAGGATAGCTAAAATAGCCAAGAATATTCCTGAACTCGCAGTCTATTTGGAGGATGTCAGTGAAGCTGTCAATAGAGCATTAGAGAACAACGAAAATGTTTTAGCTGAGGGTACTCAAGGAACATATCTATCATTATATCATGGAAATTATCCCTACGTGACTTCTAAAGACGTAACTGCGTCCGCAATTTGTTCTGACGTAGGAATCGGTCCTAAGAGCGTTAATGAGGTTCTGGTAGTATTTAAGTCATATGTAACTAGAGTAGGTCAAGGACCGTTGAATGAGGAATTGACCTCTGACGAGACGGGGAATAGAGGTTGGCAGGAATTCGGCAGTGTGACAGGTAGGCAGAGAAGAGCAGCTCCATTTGACCTAGCCCTTGCAAAAAAGGCAATCAAATTAAATAGCGCATCTCAATTAGCGGTGACTAAACTCGATATATTATATCCGGAATGTGCAGGACGAAAAGACTATGCGAATTTACCAAATAAGGCTAAGCAATTTATCGAAAATATCGAAAATCAAACTGGAAAACCAGTTACTTTAATAGGTACAGGAGAAGATCTGAACGAAGTTATCGATAGGCGAGATCAGATTTGATTGTAGAAGTGGATTACACACTTTGAACTTCCACGTCACTAATTTCACTTAATATTAGCACTATTACGTAATTGTTTCATGCCAATTATCTGCAAGTTTAAGCCGTGGCAGTATTTACAATTACTTGATATCAAAGAAATTAAGCAAAAAACAATTCATGAATATCTATCATATGTAGAAATGAACGGAACTTAACAAACTCTCATTAAGAGCAATTGATATCTCTGTCCTGATATGGGGTAATTAAATCATTTAATGTTACAAAAAAACTAAACCAAATTTGTAAGTTCACCACAAATAATATTGATTTTATTTGTTATTACACGCTACATTGTGTGATCTTGAGTCTAAAGTGCACTTTGAAGTCATCAAAGGACATTAATACTGACACAATCTGAACTAATAGATAATTGCGTACCAAGTGTCCCTATTATATAGAATTGTCTGATCTAAATGACTTTGGAAGGATGGCTTGTGCTTTCGAGCCTATTCCACTAGTCTCTCTATCCCTTGATATGAGAAATGAGCGAGTGTTAGCTCTGGAAGGCGATTTCGTGTTCGGGAGGCCCATAATATTTTATGTAAAAAATAGAAAAGAACAGTTTGGAGAATATTTGGCGTATAGGGTTAACGGCGTACAGGAAGAAGTATCTATAGTCGATCATATATCTAGTCCAACTTTTAGTTATTCCCCAATAATAAATATCGATAGTTTTCCATTTCCTGTTACGCCAAAGGCTAAGACCAAACTGAGATCCAAATTTAAAGTAACCAAACTTAGAGATTTGACAAGCCTGGTCAAAGTCTGTGCTTACAAATCTTATGATGAACCGCCAATTCCATTACTTCTTTTTGAGGATTCAAAAACGAAAAGAATTATTTTGGGAGCAGCTGCTACTTTTAGCGAATCTGATGATTTTTATAGTTTTTATTATATCCATCTTGAAACTATACCATCTAGCTACTTTGTGAGATATGCTAGTCAAAGAACGGATCAGCCTTTTTTTTCGAATAAGCTAGATGAACATGGGTGCATCTACCTGAAAGTGATTAGATTGGCATCAGGTCATCCACTGGTGAGTTTAGATGAATAGCATCATTTCTTACCGGAAGAGAATAGAATCTTGTTCATCTAATAAGGATAGCAGAATAATCCTTGCATTAGATCCCATGGTTGGCAACGACATTTTTGGATATGTTAATGAAAGAATCGATCTGCTCCAAGGAGAGGTCTGTGCCATCAAGTTCAACTTTCATGTTATACTACCATTGTCCAACGAGGAGCTAATCAATATCAATAGTAAAGTTCATTCATATGGATTACAATCGATAGCCGACATAAAGTTGAATGATATATCTTCAACCAATCTTGTTGTCATCGATCACCTTGTAAATATGGGTTTTGATGCCGTGATTCTCAATCCTATAATAGGCATGGACGAGCTAAGACGGGTAGTTGTCCCTTCACATGGTCGTCATCTTGGAGTCCTAGCCTTGGTATATATGAGCCATTCAGGAGCAAGAGAGGGCTTCGGTCTCAGCGTTATAGATGAATTTTGTCAACCAGTTCGTCAATTACCGCTTTACCTAAAACTGTTGGAATATGCAGAAGCTTGTGACACGGACGGCATAATAGTCGGTGGGACAAAACTAGACATCATAACTAGCGTTTCAAGAGAAAAAAAATTGCCTATATATTCTCCAGGTCTAGGGGTCCAGGGTGGGGATCCCAAAATAGCGGCTAAGGCCGGGACTGATTATTTCATCATTGGAAGATCGATAACACAGTCAAAAGACCCTTTGAAAAGCGCCAGAATCGTAAGAAAGGAAATAAATTCCCTCAAAAATGATTAATGCTATTCTGTTCTCTTTGACTCCTCAAAACTATAGATGTATGCGTAGAGAGAATTTGATCGTAATGTGATGAAGTAGTATCTTGTTGATGGATCATCGATTTTACGATTTGGTCCACTAGTTATCAAATAAAAGTAATTGCAATTCAGCTCGTCTTAGTCTACATCTTTTCGAGAATTCGCGGAACACTATCATTACTTGTTAACTTGTGATGATAAATGTAATATCGAATTATTTCCCGTATTTTCGTATTCTGTTCTGATATGTCCTGATTGCTCTCATTAGATCTATCTTTCGAAATTCGGGCCAGAATACATCCATAAATACCAACTCACTATAAGCACTCTGCCAAATCAGAAATCCACTCAATCTCTTCTCGCCAGATGTACGTAAAATAAGATCAGGCTCCGGCTGTGGTAGGTGAGATGTGTACAAATAGGACTCAATAAGCTTCTCGTCTATTTTGTCTATTTCTAGCTTGCCGCATTTGGTATCAAGAGCAATTTTTTTTATTGCCTCAACTATCTCTTTTTGTCCGCCATATGCTATTGCAATATTCAAAAACATAGAATTGTATTCCATGGTTACCGTTTCCAATTTGAAAAGGATGTCCTGTAGGCTTTGTGGAAGAATTGAGAGGTTTCCTATTGCCTTTATTCTCATCTTTAGTCGGTGAATCCTAGAATCCTCAAACAACTTTTCTAATTTTATCTGTAAAAGTCTGTATATATTTTCTAATTCATGCGTCTCACGGTCTAGATTTTCATTAGATAATACATAGAGAGTCGTTATTTTAATCTCTAGGTCCTGAATCCAAGTTAATAACTCTTCGGCCTTGTCGGCTCCTGCAAAATGACCTGTTGACTCACGTATGAGATTTGTCTTAGCCCATCTTCTGTTGCCGTCCAAAATGATGGCAATATGGCTTGGAAGGGGGTATTTGATAATCTCAGATTCTAAACGTCTTTCGTAGAGTATATACAGGCCGCTCCGTTTGAATATGGCATCTCCTAGTGCCCGTTTATTAATATTGAATAGAAAATTCATTGCTATCGCTTAAATAATTTTAATGGGATAATTTTCTTAACCCGTATTAAGATATGCCTCCAGTGACCGATTTTATCAATGCTTAAGTTCCTCGCCACCCTTTCTGTTTCTAAAATATTGAAACAAGAAGGTAGCCGCTATTAACGTTATCGCAAGTCCTATCAATAGTGAAGAAATAAGTGAAAACGGATTAGTTCTCTCTATAAGAACTGAAGTAAATTGCAGAATGGGAATATACAATAGGGCTAGTATGACTAATCTGAGTATATCTGACATCGTGGTAATGCTTCCCTTGAACCAGTTACTAAGCAACGAACCAGCCAATATCGTAGCCAGTCCGATCCAGAGTAAGGTTATGGTGCCATGGATAAAACTCCCTAAGATTATTCTATTTGTGACTATGCTGAATATACTTTGATGTTGTGACACTAGATCGACGGGAACATTCGAAAGTCCATTTACAATTGAAACCAAGATGATTAGCACACCCGCGAATACAGAAAAGATTCTAATAAAACCGGAGGGTGTAGGCCTACCTAGAGAGCTTATTGCCTTATCCAGGTCAAAGGCTCTAATAATGAAAGCTACGCCAAGTATGCTCAATACCAAAGCTACTGCCTCTTTAGTTAGCCCAAAAATGGTAGAAATTCCTGCAACTACGAGAAGTGCACCTGGCACACCTAAGAAAAACTTCGAATATCGCGGATCATACACGAGCATCTTGATGTATCTGCCAAGAATGGCGTATGAGTATTCTACACTGCGGCTGTGTCGAATAATAACACGTTGGACCGAAATTATTGGTAAGATTGTATGAATAACAGGAATGATAGTTTCGTCATCCTCTCCATCAGATACTATCACTGCTCCGTCGGCTGCATAAATCTCCAGGATAGACTGTATTTCGGACCCTATTTTCTCGTCCGCGGCTATGCCACGGTTCATCTTGCCTGCGACCAAAGCCACTTCAGAGTCATAACCTTTTGACAGAAGATCTTGATGAATTTTTATTGCGCCAAATATAGTGTTGGCATCAGCGTCTTCTGGGTCTTCTAAAGCTAAACTTATTCCAGCATTTATGCAAGATTCTTTTCCTATAATTGGCGTAGCCAATCCACCCTTAGAACCTATATCATCATCGCGATCAATGCACAGTACGAGAATTCTGTTATGAACAAGTGAAGAATCTGGGATTACGTCTCGCCCAGATTCCATCTTCTGATAATCACCTGATTTATACGCTCTCGACATGACCTATAGCGCACATTTCCAAAGTACTATACCAACTAATTAATTAATCTCAAGATAGGAAGATAAAAATTTACTATCATGATAAAGACATTAATACTTCAAATATATGATATTATTGTCCAATCTTACTATCACATATTGCTATTAATTATCCTGAATTTTACACTTGATTATCAGCATCCATAAATAAGAAATTGCCGATTAGATAGCAAGCGAGATTGGAGTCCTAATTTTGTTCGAGCACAGGGAATCTTGGGTCAGTAAATTTGCACTGAGAAGTATAAAATATGAGAGGTCGGTTATCTCAAATATATGCGACTTTGAACTTGTTGGTAAGGAGATAAGAAATGGTGAACACATTATTTCATTAAGTCGTGAGTACTTTCTCGAAGAGCTTATCGGCCAGTCAGAAGCGAAAAATATTCTGCAGGCATCGTCGATGTTAAACTTAGTTGGAAATAGGATAGTAAATCTAGCAATAGAAATGCGGTTGGCGAAACGAGCGACTGTTAGGAACATTCAGGGGGTGCCTTTTCTCATGATTTTCAAATTTAGACATTTTGAATAAGCATTCTAACCCTGCCCTACTACAAATTACAATTATCAAGCTAATATACAAATAAGAGGACAGAATCATCGAAGTAGAGATAATTCAGTCTTGTGTGCAATATGTCTTGTGCGGAGGATTTTAAGCTAAAATGAGCTTTCAACAGGCGGTAAAGGTCCCAAATGACAGGATTGGCGTCATTATAGGCAAAGATGGAAGGATTAAAAACGAAATAGAGACTAAATGCAACGTATTAATCAGAATCGATAGCGAAAGCGGTAGTGTTATAATATCCCCTCGTGACCCGTCTCAGATAGAACAAGCTTTTAAAGCAGTTGAGATAATATCCGCCATTTCAAGAGGGTTTTCACCAGAACGTTCCTACAGGTTGCTAGGAGAAGATGTACTTCAAGTAGTAGATCTGAATGAATACGTAGGTAGATCACAAAATCAGATAACTAGGCTAAAGGGAAGATTAATCGGAGAAAGGGGGAAATCTCGGAAGACGATTGAAGATCTAACAAACACTGCCATTTCAATCTACGGACACACAGTGGCAATAATCGGCAATTTTGAAGATATAAAACTTGCGAGCGATGCAATACTTCACCTGGTAAGAGGTAGATCACATAAAATGGTATATAATTTATTACAAGAAAAACGTAGACGAGACAAAATCGACAGACTCTATCTATGGGAAGAGTCTAATTTGCAACACAATAACAGCACAGTTAATTCACCGAACTCTATCCAATCAAGAGAATAAATTAAGGGGAATATGGACGTTGCAAATTAGTCGTGTCGGATAGATCAAACTATCTCAACTTTAAGAAATATTCAGAGTTGAGGTAATCTGAGACGACCGCATATTATGTAAAAAACGAGGACCGGTAGATTAAATATCTTCTGCATATGGTCAAAAGAATGATGTCAATGGAGATAGAACTAAAGGTGATGACCATTATTTATATTTAGAATCTCCAAGACAATTCAGTAGCTGTATACATAATCCTGCACAGAAAATTTCATAGTTCCAGGCCATGTCTTTCAAAATCTATGGTTGCACGTAAAACCCAATGACCAATTGTTACTTTTAAAAGGAAATTCCTTTACTATGTATTTCCTTGCTTGATAGTTCAGATATTCATTTTCTTGGCCGGATGGAAATTCACATCCCTGACCAGCGACGGAAAAGATTGTGGCTTATAGAGAATTGATCCAAAACCTTCCCAACGATGTGGGATACCATATCGTCAATCGTTTTAGGCTTTTGATAGAAGCCAGGTGTCGCTGGTAATATGATTACTCCTGCATTAACCAGGGTTCTCATATTTTCAATATGAATTTTGGATAAGGGAGTCTCTCTTGGCACAAGAACTAACTTGCGTGATTCTTTAATACAAACACTTGCTGCTCTTGAGATCAAGCTGTCATCATAACCGTTAGCAATACTAGAGAGTGTCTTCATACTACACGGAACTATGCTCATTCCGTCGGTTTTGAAGGAACCACTTGAAATGGCAGCTGCCATGTTCTTGCTGTCGTAGCAGGCGGTCGCCAGTCCTTTCACATATTCGACGCTTTTTTCTGTTTCCATTTCTATATTTTTCTGACCCCATTCGCTCAAGACTAAATGCGTCCTTATTTCTAAATCCCTAAGACATTCAAGCATTTTAATACCATAAATTACTCCCGAACTGCCGGTGATGGCCACTATTAAATTCATAGGTTAATGACAGTTTCACTAAAGTATATATATAACTGTCCATATTTCAATTGACTTTAGGGTATAGAATATAACAGTGCTAAGTATATTTGGAAGTGTTGCATTAGATACTACAAGGACCCCGTTTAATACTGAAGAAAAAATTTTGGGTGGAGCGGCAACCTATGCTTCCCTATCTGCCTCATACTTTGTTGAGACTTCTCTTATTGGAATAGTAGGCACAGATTTTCCCCCAGAATATCGGTCAATACTTCAAGGGAAGTTAGATCTACAGGGATTAAGTACGAAACAAGGGAACACATTTCACTACGATTCATCTTTCGACTATGCTCTATCGCATAGGACTACAAATAAGACTGAACTAAATGTCGCTGCTGATTTTGAACCAGTTTTACCTCCAGGATATCCTACCCCTAGACATCTTTATCTTGCAAATAATGATCCTATTCAAAACATTCGACTATTGTCTAAATTCTTGTCGCCTGTGATCACGATGTGCGATACGATGGAATACTGGATTCGTGATAAGCGGGATCAGGTAATAAGGATGATGAGTAAAGTTGAAGGTGTTGTCGTAAATGACGAGGAAGCTAGATTGCTTTGTGGATCTGCGAATCTTATCAAATGTGCAAGAATGATTTTGTCGTTCGGCACAAAATTTGTCATTATTAAGAAGGGAGAGCATGGTTCAATTCTGTTACATAATGACGTACTGTTTCCGACACCTGGTTATCCATTAGAAGAAGTGGTAGATCCTACGGGGGCTGGTGATTCTTTTGCAGGAGGATTTTTAGGATACCTTGCTGCAAAGAATAGTACTGACACTCATACTATGAGACAAGCAGTGATATATGGGAATATAATGGGCTCTTTCGCTGTAGAAGACTTTGGTGTGAGACGACTACTCAAGTTAACAAAAGAAGAGATTGAGTTAAGATACAATAAGTATCTCGAACTCGTGAGGCTTTGATCCTTATTATACTTTGTTCTTTACAAGCGCCAGTTACCTCGTTCACAAAAAATTTTATTAATAGGTCTTAGAAATAAATGTGTTGCCGGTCCACTTTAAAATACTAATTTGATGGCTCCAACAGTTCTGGATATTTTAGATCGTACATTTTATCATCAGCCGACATTCTACGTAGCTAAAAACTTGTTAGGTAAGAAGTTGGTACGTCTGCTTTCCGGTAAATCAATACACAAATTGAGCGGATTAATTGTCGAGACCGAAGCCTACGGGTCAACTGATGATGAGGCAAGCCATGCGTTTAGGGGCAAAACCTCAAGAAATTCTATGATGTTCGGACCTCCGGGGATAGTTTATATGTACCTTTCGTACGGAATACATTTTTGTCTCAATATAACTGCTTATTCGAATGAGCAACACGCGGGAGCTGTACTTATCCGAGCAATTCAACTTTTAGAAGGAATACCAACAATGAAACTCCTTCGTGGTACTAATGATCGGTTCCAAATTGCAAGCGGTCCAGGACGCCTGACAAAAGCGTTTGACATCGGGCTAAATGCTAACGGCATGGATGTAACCATTCCTAATTCAATAACTGTAGAGGGCGGAATCACCCCCCGAGCTATTCTTGTCTCCTCAAGGGTAGGGATAAACAAGGCAAAATATAAGCCGTGGAGATATGTCATTGCAGAGGTGGATCATACTGGTCTGCTTACTTGTAGTAAATACGCTTCAATGAATAGGTGAATTCACCAAAAACTGATGGTACAGATAAGTCGGAATCGTATGTAATCTGTTCTCGCAAAGACTCATTCTAAGTATAATTTTAATACTGAATTTATGTAGAAAGCAGATGAAGTGTAATCTGCTTTCTACCCTTACAGTTTTAAATCCTAAGATGTAACAATTTTTGATGGCTTCACAGAAGCTTTTCTTCATATACGTATCGAAATACGATGAGTGGAAAGAAAGAGAGGCAACAGATTGGGATTATGTTTATTCTATGGCAAGGTTTTTTCATTGGTGGTCGAAACGTCTTTTTAATATTGATTTTAACCTTCAAGCAGATATTTTGCCAGTCATCCCTGGCAAGCTTTTCGACAGAATGTCGATTGCATACCTCATGAGAGATCATAAAGAAAGAGGCAGTAAGGTATATCACTTTTATCTCGCCTACTTCAAGCCATTTTGGACTGATTGCGGAACTGAAGGTTACTGTACAGACTATTTCAGTATGGTCGAATGGAAGAGACCTAACAAGACTTTAATGGATTCGGCGCGAACAAAATATTTTGCCGACATAAATTGTCCTAAAGTTTCTCATCTACTATCTCACGAAGTCCTTAGAGCTAAGGGGAATAAAAGAAAGGAGTATTTTGATTCAGTTCACAAATTATGGAACCGGCATCTGCACGATGGATTGCCATACGTTTACTATAATGAGCGCTTTGCTGAAGTTTCAAAAGATAGCGCATACAAATTTGTTACGTTAGATATAAAACAACTGAAATCGCTGATATGAATCTGGGAAATAAAGATTAGGATGTGAACATATGAATGAATTTAGGACTAATCATCAAAATTGGCGTCATCTTTTCTTCTGTAGGAATTAGTTTGTTTGCAATACTTATAGCTATACTCCTGGCGTTCCCTGTGGTAAAACAATGTATTCCGATATCCAGATGCACATTTTCTTCGACAGCGCCTGAGCCATTTTTGGTACTTGTAAACCCAGGTTATGCGTCTATTTCTCTTTCCTGCATTGCTATCGGTGTGTTGATGTTCAGGCTGGGAATATATTTCAGGGACAAAAGGGATTAACGTTGTATTCAGAATTGTAAGAGATTTGGAGTAACAGCTGCCGTAGATTTAGATTAGTCAACCCCACAATCACTAAACTATAGGCCTTACGGGATTCAAGTTTGGCAGAACTTTGAACCATGGGTAGACGCAATCTACGTGGGGAAAAAAAATAGAGTTGTTGTTGTCATAGCCAACTGTCAACCTTAATTAGTATCGCTTCCACAAATCGATATATCGGCAGTAGTACTATATACTTAATTGTAGTTTTGGAAACGCATTAATAAGAATAATTCTCTCCTACCTCTGACTGAACCGGCAGTTCAAAACTAGAAGGACTTTCTCATAACTTTTAGTCGCTTATTTGTACTCAGTTTTAAACCGAGATTTACTAACAAGCATTACGTAAACTATGTCCTACGAGGGATCATAAACTATGGGGCCGAAGGGAAATGTTCTAAATAGGTACGTTACCATATTTACTTGAACCCCTGATCCACGGGTTTCCTCGATTCAAGACCAGCCCTAGTCTAAGATCTGGAGCCCGTTGCGATGCCTGACTTCGCTACGACCCCACGTGGCATCGATCTAGGTTACGAAAGGATATCTGTATAAGTCTTACTCGAATGCGAATAACTAGTTCTCGTCTGAACAGTTTTGTAGAATTCTCGTTATGAAGAATTCGAGGTATGATAAACTAATGGGCTTTGCACAAGCTAGAAACAGATATATAATTTCAAGATATAACATCGATATTGACTGGAGAAACACAATTGCGAGCCAGGCGTACACGGCTTAAGATATTGAGGGCGATTGCAGGAAGTGAAGGTTCTGCGGGTTTCTCGGAGATTAGAGATGCAACAGGTCTCTCTACCGGTTCTATTTACTACCACTTGGAGAGAATGGGCAAATATGTGGTTAAGGATTCTAAGCAATACCTAATTACGCAGGATGGGTGGGAACTTCTTAGAGAAATTGACACTAAAACTCCTGATGTCAATAGGGAAGAAAGTTCAGAATCGAGTGATAAGCAGGCAAATCCCGATCCGCGTCCTAAACTCATAAAGCTCGATGTAAAAAACTCAGTTTTGAAATTTCTGCGTGAAAATTTGTTTATCTTACTTACGACTTCGATTGTGGTATCTGTTTCAGTCGGTATCTATTCTCAGTCATATATTGTGTTTCCAGGAATATCATACGCAGGAAAAATGATTGCGAATGCTACCATGATTTCTTCCTTGTCAATAGCAGCTCTTTTATCACTATCATTCTTACTGATGTTGAGAAGACAGATGATGCCTAAGGGATATAGAGTAATAATGATATCGTCTCTGACTGTCATTTCTGTTATTCTCGTAAATATCTTAATCTTCACCGGCCTTGGCACACAGATTGGAAGTGGGCAGATAACCTATTAGGTAATAATTTGAATCTAGCAATATTTTTATGTCAATCACAGAAATATTGTTGTAATGTGAGCTGCCTGACATAATTTTCTCAATGTAAACAGCAGTCAAAATTTATAAAAAATCGCTAAAAAGTTAAGTTCTGAAACTACATACTTTTCTAATGTGTCTTGTAATGGTGCAGATTGGGCATATATAGCATGTTTGACTACCGTCTCTACAATGAATATAAAATAATATAGTACATCTTTGTAACTTTCGCCTTATCTTAGCAGTAGCTTTATACATGCAGTAATGCAGAATAATAGAACATACTAAAGAAACAATGAATGACGAGTCACGAGTTCTAAAGACACATTTGGGATTATCTGAAAACGAAGTGGCGTTATTTGTTTACTTGATTAAAAACGGCCGTAGAAGTATTGATCAAATTGAAACAGACCTGGATTGCACCAGCAACGAAGCAGCTCAAACAGCACGTGCATTGGTTGATAAAGGTATGGTCGTTCAAATATCTAAACTCATATACACACCATTGCATCCTAAATTTGCAATTGTCAACAGATATAGGGAAAAATGCCGAGAAGACAATATCCAGTTTCATAAAAACGCGTTGATAGATAGTATTGGGAGTAGAATGGAAAAATACTTTGAACATACCAATGTCTAAATAGGTAATATTGTTTGAACTATCATAAAGTTGTCCGACCTTGATCAAAACAGATCAGATAAAGTGGTTTATTTTGGCATAACTAACCTACTTGAGAATAATCGACTTATTGGAGCTGTAGATATTTGGCGAAGTGTTGTAACTAAAGAGTTGTTCTGTGAGGAAAAACGACTTGGAATTTTAGATATAGGGGAAAAAATAGGAATGCCTAATAGTTCTAAAAATAAAAAGTGGGCTGTGGCCATTAATAGAGAGAGGATAGGAAAGGACAAGTGGAATCTCGTAACAATAGGTAAAGATGGTGAGGATAGATTCGCTGACCAGCTAGATGAGCGAGATGTAACAGTTCAAGTTAAAGATTACACAGTAGTGGATAGCAAATGGTGGAGCTTTCTCATAGAGCGTAATATTAATAGAAATGTCGATATAACTAGAGAGGGTAATGCAAAGTGACAATATCTCCAGATGCAAGTGATAATTTGCCAATTGATGTAATTGTTAAATCTGCAAGAGGAGGAAATATTGCTAGCAAGCTAACTGGAGCGTTCTTCCTCAGAGGTAAAGAGTTTAAGTTCAGAGCACTTGCATTTGGCAGAATCGGCGGCCATAATATTAGTCTAAATATCTCGAAATCTGCATTAGAGGAAATCAAATCAATGGGATTGGATTCAGATATGATATATTTGAGAATACAGAGAAAACTAATTGAAGGGGATGTAGAACTTAGGCAGAAGCTTCCTGATAGTCAATCCATCTAAAGCACTGAATTTTCTAGCGAATGACCACAATTGCATTGTTTTCTTTCCGCAGGAATTCGCGATATCAAATCTGTAATGATTTCTTTTGTTTTTGAGACATTATCTTTAAGGGTTTTGATAATATCTTTGGAGTTTACTGGTTGTTCGGTCCAGACATCATAATCTGTGATTGTTGACAGAGAAACATAACATATTTCTGCCTCTCTCGCTAGAACGCATTCTGGAATCAATGTCATCCCAATAATATCCGCATTTATGACGTCTCTGTAATATTTCGATTCAGCCTTTGTCGAAAATCTTGGACCCTCTATGCATATATAAGTCCCATTAATGTGATGTTCAGAGGACAAATCTTTTAAACTGCATTGTGCAATATTGATTAGTTCAGGACAGAATGGTTGTGCCATAGAAATATGACAAACTTTTCCACCCTCATAAAATGTAGAATCTCTACGTTTCGTTAGATCAATGAATTGGTCTGGGATAACCATATCACCTGGCTTATAATCAATCTTTAAGCTACCTACTGCTGAAGGTGCAAGAATTCTAGTGACACCCAAGCTTTTTAGTGCCCAAATATTCGCACGATAGTTTATTCTATGTGGTGGTATTCTATGGTCTTTACCATGTCTAGGGATGAAAGCTACTGATTTTTTAAAATATTTTCCAATGAACACGTTGTCTGAGGTGTCACCGAAAGGTGTATGTACCTTTATTTCAGTTACATCACTAAAAATTTCTGCATTGTATAGTCCAGTTCCTCCAATTATACCTATTTCAGCTGAAATTGGACCCACGGATCAGTCATACACCACTAACGAATTAACTTCATAACCCGAATCCCTCAGTATCCTTGCACCCTGCAGCTGGCCAAGTTCAACGGCGAAGGCAAACCCAGTGATTCTACATCCCGCTTGCTCTAAAATATTTGCTGATGCTATAGCTGTGCCACCAGTGGCAATTAGATCATCTGCGACTAAAACATCAGGATTCTTGCCAAGTACACCAATTTGCACTTCAATTTTATCACTTCCATACTCAATTTTATACGAGTTCCTTATCGTTTTTCCTGGAAGCTTTCCTGCTTTACGAATTAGAACCAATCCAATTTGGAATAATAGTGCAATAGCTGTGGCTATTATGAACCCTCTAGATTCGATACCAACTACAAGATCAATCTTACGTCCACTAAGTCTATTTTTAAATTCTTCTGCCATATATTTTAGTGCTCCCGGGTTACGAAGGACAGGATTAATGTCCCTGAACAAGACACCTGGAATCGGGAAATTGGGATACTCTTTGATCAATTTGCGAATATCTAATTGCGTAGTTACCATATAGATGTGTGTAAGAGGCAAACATAAAAAATATTCTCTCAAAACAAAACTAAGAGACTATGAAATTTATGGAATCAAACTTTGGAAGAAAGATCAGTAACTACTATAATAACTTTATGCTTTATGGCATATATAAGCTGGTATGAGGATACATATAATTTGTTAAGCTGATATCTCAATTGTTAATAACCGAGTCAAAATTTGAGTTACCAATCAGGAAATTCCTGGTCAGACATACCTCCAAAAAGGTATAAATATTATCTCAGGCATAATTCCATTATTATGCCTATTAAAAACGGGGCAGATTATATTAGAAGCCTACGTGGGAGAAATTTGAAGGTCTATTTGTTCGGCGAACTTGTTAAAGAACCTGTTGATCATCCTATGATCCGGCCATCTATAAACGCTGTGGCTGAAACATACGATCTGGCCGAAAGGGATCCAGACTTGGGATTAGCCCATTCTTCGTTATCTGGTATTAAAGTAAATAGGTTTCTTCATATTACAGAAAGAGAAGGCGATCTCGTAAATCAGAATAAAATGCAGCGAAAGTTGGGCCAGTTGACTGGAACTTGTTTTCAACGATGCGTGGGGATGGACGCGTTAAACTCCCTATATTCGACCACTTATGAAATTGACTCCAAATATAATACTAATTATCAAAAGAAACTAATTGAATTTATTAAAATGATTCAGGAGGAGAATTTGGTTATTGGTGGAGCTATGACAGATGTAAAGGGAGATCGAAGTCTTGCCCCGTCGCAACAGGAAGATCCAGATATGTTTGTACATGTTGTGAAGGAAGACCAAAAAGGCGTTTATATTAGCGGAGCCAAAGCGCATCAAACAGGTTGCATAAATTCGCATTGGATTATAATCATGCCCACTATGCGATTGCGACCTGAAGATAAGGATTATGCGATAGTTGGTGCCATCCCTGCTGATGCAGAAGGTGTCACCTATATCTACGGAAGACAATCTTGCGATACACGAAGTATGGAGGACGGTACTCTTGATGCGGGAAATGCAAAGTTTTCAGGTCAGGAGGCCATGATTATTTTAGATAACGTATTCATCCCAAATGAATTAATCTTCATGCGAGGAGAGGTCGAATTCGCCTCCATGCTAGTAGAGAGATTCACTTGTTATCATAGGAGAAGTTACGTATGCAAAACAGGCTTGGGGGATGTTCTAATTGGTGCGGCGGCTGCAGCTGCTGATTATAATGGAGTTGCGAATGCATCGCATATAAAAGATAAGCTCGTTGAAATGACACATTTAAATGAGACTATTTACGCTGCTGGCATAGCTTCTTCGTACCAATCCCACAAGACTTCATCCGGGAATTATCAAAACGATGATATGCTCGCAAACGTTTGTAAGCATAACGTCACACGTTTTCCATATGAATTAGGAAGATTAGCTCAAGATATTGCAGGTGGTCTAATGGTAACTATGCCTTCGGAAAAGGATTTCAGAAGTCCACATACTGGGCCGTTACTTGAAAAATATCTTAAGGGCAAAAAGGGAGTATCAACCGAGAATAGGGTAAGAATACTGCGATTAATAGAAAATATGACAATGGGCAGGAATGCTGTTGGCTACCTCACTGAATCTATGCACGGAGCCGGTTCTCCGCAAGCCCAAAGAATACAAATAGCTCGTCAAATGCAACTAGAATACAAGAAGAAGTTAGCAAAAAACCTCGCTAATGTTTCTGAGGGTGAAACAATGGATCTGACGAAGGAACAATCTGATTATTTTGATAAAATATTTGTGACGCTTTAAAGACTATAGAATTGGAATAGCAGACACGATATGATAATGCATGCGGAATTCGTCCCAAATGAAACTAACCGATGCAAGAAGAGATTTTTATCGTAAGCTTGCCAAGAATGTTGGCTTTAGAAGTAGATCTGCATACAAGTTATTACAATTAAACAAATCTTATCATATTATAAGACATGGAGATAGGGTTGTAGACATTGGCTCCTACCCTGGTGGCTGGTTGCAGGTAGCTAAAGATTTAGTTGGCAAAGACGGCCTCGTTATAGGAACAGATATCAAACAAATAGATAAACTTGAAGGCGTGTTATGCCTAAATTACTCGATCGAAGATCCTGAGTTACAGGCCTATCTAACAAGACATATTGGAAGGGTTGATGTGGTACTGTCTGACCTTTCTCCCAATATTAGTGGAATATGGGAGGTCGATCATTTTACTCAGATTAATCTTAGCCGCATGGCCTTTAATCTTGCATCTGTGGTTCTGAGGGGTAATGGATCATCAATCTACAAAGTATTTGATGGTGATACGCTAAGTGCATTTGTTAAGGAAGTGTCTACCCAATTCCATCGTGTGAAAATAAGCAAACCAGCTGCGAGCAGGCAGTCAAGTAGTGAAAGCTATCTTGTTTGTTCTGGATTCCGAGAACAAAGTTGATATAGCTGCTAATAGTGAGCTAATCTTAAACTCTAGATGATTTTGTCGCAATAGGACATATTGTTAATAATAAACGAGGTATTTATTGTTCTGACTGTGGAATATAGTATGAATAAGATGTACTAGTCTCCATCAGTATAAAGTAGCTTCAGTTCTTCAAAACTCAGTTTTGATCCCGAATCCAGCTTTCTTTTTGCCTCTTCTTTCACTTTAAGTATCTCATTATCACTGACTCGTTGCCCGGGCAAATGTAGGTGTTGTCTCCTGACCTTTGCAACCTTATCCATCTGTAAATTTATCAATTCCAATTTTTCGAGAGAAGCATTATATACGTCTAACAAAGTACCTCGCTCAGACCACGACTTCCGTCTTTCGTTATATAAAACATCTACTGCGAGCCTGCAGTTATTCAGTCTGTTGTCCAGATCCAAAATTTCCTGATTTAGAATTCTGATATCCTGTTTAAAGGTATCGGCTTGTTGATTAAGCTGATCGAGCCCCTGCTTAATGGTCTTTACAGCCTTGATTGCCTCCATGTTCATAGATTTATCCTTCAATTCCTGAGCTATTCTATTTCTCTCGCTCTCTGTTCCATAATGTTTCCCGTCAATCCTATCAGTTAGAATTTCTATAGACCGAACTACTTTCTCTTCTGACTCGTCAGATAATCTCGATTCCATTGTAATCAAAAAGTCTTTTGACTGAGAAATTTTTTGGCTTATTGTTAAAAATTCAGAATTTTTGGCTTTAATGGAGCTTCGAACTTCTCTAGACTTGTTCAGAAGCAATTTGAGTTCGTCGCCACTTGTATGAATCTTGTTATTTAAGGTTTGTATCTTTGACCTTTCGATCTCAATTATTTTGTTACTCGTTTCTTTCAAGAATGAAGACAAACTATGCTTCAAATTCAGTAGCTCATTCCAATTCAATGATTCCACGTCTTTTTCAGCGAAATTTTGATCAGCCGAATGCAATCCCCAGTATTTACCCTCGGGTTTGTAGACGCACTGATATAATAAAAGTATAATGCAAATCTGGTACTTGGAAAGTTCAACAAATTTCGGGCTACTTTCAATTATCATTACTCTGCATTCAATCATAGAAAGTATTGGTTATTTAGGAAGTGCAATATCTAGAAAGCTACTAGAAGTTATTATGAAATATTGTGGCAAAAATAGAAAATATCAAATTGATCGAGTTAATATGCAATTTCTATCCTCAACAAGAAATGATGACTTTCATAGTTGTTGCCTAATGCCTAATTCATTCTCAACCTCTTCTAGTCTTCGTGCTTGTCCACAACGGTCAATCAATTGATAGAGTTTACTCCTCGCTTTGCCCTCTATTATGGACTTTCTCGCAAGGTCTATTCCATCTCCAATATCACGAACTTTATCTGCAACAACTAAAACTGCAGCAGCATTCAATTCGACTATCCCGAGCAGTTCTCTTTCTGCATGGCCATAAATACATTCTAACGTAGTCTTTATCGATTGTTTCTTAGTCTTCATCTTGATTGCATCAATACTAGCAGATTTTATGTTCACATCCTTAGGATCTAGCTGAATTCTTTTGAGCTGTTTGCCATCTTTCAATGATATATCGTTTGGTCCTGTATTGGACAACTCGTCGATGTTTTCATGAGCATGTACTACCATTACATTTCTCAAGCCAAGATTTAGACTAGCAGTTGAAATTTTTTCGAAGAGTAATGGATCTGTGACACCGATCACCTGTCCTGCAAGATTTGTACATGGATTGCTAAGTGGGCCAATAATATTAAATACAGTTCTTGCACCAATCAATTTGCGAGCAGCTGCTACTGTTCCCATACTCGGATGAAACATCGGGGCATAGATGAAGCCAATACCTATTTTCTCTATAGAGGACAATATGGTCGATAAAGGACTCCCAAGATCGAATCCGATATGTTCCAAAAAATCTGCGCTACCACATAGTCCAGACATTGATCTGTTACCATGCTTTGCAACACAAACACCGCTACCCGAAGCGACAACGGCTGCAGCAGTACTGATATTAGGAGTATTGATAAAGTCACCTCCAGTTCCGCAAATGTCTACTATTGGTGAATTATGTTTCGGTGTAAGCCGTACAGAACGTTTCCTGACGGATCGAACAAGACACTGAATCTCGTTAGGTGTCTCCTTCTTCATGGCAAGGGCAACTAAAAAGGCGGCAATCGATGCGACTGACAGCTGCCCTTTAGAAATTAAATCAACTGACGTTTCAATATCTTCTTCTGTCAAATCTTCTCTTAACATTAGCTTTTTTATGAAAGGTCGAAATTCAAAATCTTGGAAATTCATCGTTTTATCATTGAAAGAAAATTCATTAATATTTTTGGTCCTTCTGAAGTCATGACGGATTCTGGATGGAATTGAACTCCCTCGACTAGATATTTCTTATGCTTTAGTGCCATTATCTCGCCATCGTCATCAGCCAAGGCAGTCACCTCAAGACAATTTGGTAATTGGGTCGAATCTGCGACTAGTGAATTGTATCTTGTAGCATAGAAAGGGTTATCTACATTTTCAAATAACCTGCTAGAGTGATTATGTCTTATCATACTGGTTTTGCCGTGCATAACATACTTTGCGTTTACTACCTTTCCCCCAAATGCGCTTGCTATACCTTGATGACCTAGACATACTCCTAATACAGGCAATTCTGGGCCAAGTTCCGTTATTACGCTATTGCAAATTCCAAAGTACTTGGGATCTTGAGGATTTCCTGGGCCAGGAGAAAGGATTACTGCGTCAGGATGCATCCGGTTGATATCTCGCATGGTGATGCTATTATTCCTTCGCACTACCGGCTCTACCCGATGTTCTCCGAGAATCTGGACGATGTTGTATACGAACGAATCATAATTATCTATAACAAGAATTTTCATTGGATATCCACCATTATCACTGATTTATGATCAAATATCTCACTTTGTTTGCTCGGAATGCCTACCAGATTAACCATCATATCAGTTCTTCACATAATTTGTATTTATGGTTAGATGTTTTCTGAACTTTGATATCTCTGCTTAGATGAGCAGTGAATATCCACAACGAGAAAGAAAAATGTATATAATATCCTCAAGTTGAATTAGAAATTAAAAAGCGACATTAATTGGTAAAATTATTCATAAATGGATATGGTAATATTGGCAAACGTCTTGCGTCCGCTGTATTTATGGACAATGAAATTGAATTAGTAGGTATCGCAAAATATACCCTAGACGAAAAAATACAGGAAGCTCTAGACAATGATTATAAGGTCTATGTTCCAGAAAATAAGATTGGTCAGTTCAAGGATAAGGGGTTTCCAATAGCAGGAACGATTGATGAGGCATGTAACAAGAGTGATCTTATTATAGACGCCGCCAAGGAAGGTGGCGGTTTCGAAAATAAAGTAAAATTTTACGAACCATTGCAAAAACCAGCGATATTTCAAGGAGGAGAAGACAGAAATGGTAGATACAGTGTAGCAGAAATGATACATAATTCTAGAGTAAATTATGAGAAGGCATCTGGAAAAAAATACGTAATTCAAGGCAGCTGCAATGTTTCTGGAATGGGAAGACTCATGCAACCATTAATAGAGAGATTTGGAAATCAGATAAAACGATTCGATGTGACATTGATTAGAAGATGGGCCGACTTAGAAGATTCAAAGGAGGTCAAGGATTCTATAGAATGGGACAAAAATCCTCATCATCAGGAAGACGTTAAGGATTTTATCCCTGACGCAAACTTATTTGTTGACGCGCTTAAGGTTCCTTCTAGAATGATGCATGTTCACCAAATGATAATACGCTTTGATAACAAAGCTCCATCCAAGGATACATTACTGGAATTATTTAGGGATGAGTTTGGAGTCGCGTTATTCAGTTCCGCAAAGGGTACTGCTGATGTTAGAAAGAGGGCCATTGAATTGGGATATCCTCACGGAGATACCCATATGGTACACATACATCAGGAAGTCCTTAGAGTTCAAGATGATGTTGCTAAAATAACCTATTCGGATGATCAAACCGGAATGGTAATTCCTGAAAATTATCTACTTGTTCAGTCTATGTGCTTCAAAAGAGCCAGATCGGACGCTATTAAAAGAGCTGATAGAATATTCCAAATGACCAGAAGAAAGAAAGAACTCGAAGAGGTTTTCAAGTAATCTTTGGAATGCTAATTTGAATTTAGAAGGCTTGAAGCCTTTGATGCAGGCTACGGCAAGACTAAAAAGCCGTCGTAATAATTATCTTTAACATTTTTAGTCTGGTTGTAAAGGACTGAACTGCTCGATACACTATATTATTACAAGATTAATGCTATGCAACGTCCCAAATCAAAGACAGATTTTATTCAGGATATTTGCATATTCAGAAAAGGTTACTCTAATTATTATTTTGTGTTTTTTTCCAGAGTTGAATTTGACCTCCGTACACCTCGTTATTGTAAACAAAGGAAGGAATTTGAGCATAGTAACCATGTCTTCCAGAACTAAACACTTTTGGCGGCATAGCGATTTCATGATCCTTACCGTCAGGCATTCTTATTATCGCATAAGCAAATTTTGTATTAGGATTTTTATCTTCGCTCAATGATTGTCAAATGAACTTAGAATTGATTCAATATAAAAGATATCGGTCTTACCGTGAAAAATACTGCTCTACAAATTGATTAAATTAAGATTCGAATCTCATTTAATTGCTCGATTATTTTGTTCACGTTACTAGTATTTGGTTGAAATAGACAATTCAGAAAACTTTCTATTAAATTTTATCATTTTGGAATATTTATAATATATAAGAAGCTATCTAGATTTATTTGGGATAAATTGGACATCAACTATGTGGAATTAGATTATGAAATCCGCTGACAGGAGAATTCAGATTTGGGTGAATGGTCTGATTCGGTCCTAATTATCCCCGTCAATTAGAAGAAAGAGGATGACTTAAACATACAACAAAATCTGCAATATCTGAAAAACGGGCTTTTCAGGACAACTACTTTACGGCAAAAAAGTAGGAAATGATGCGGGGTCGGCCGGATTCGAACCAGCGGCCTCCAGCGCCCAAGGCTGGCATCATACCATGCTAGACAACGACCCCTTTTAACCTGCTTTTTGAATTCTCTATCGGTGGATAATTTTAAGTTTGTTAACTATATATTTCTAAATATGACGTAGATCTAGGAGATTCTCATTCATGAACTATCTAGAGTGCTACCAGAGAGCTGGCAAAATAGCATCTGAAGTTAGGGAAAATACGAAAAAAAAACGTCACGTTGGCAGATCGCTTTATGAAATATGTGAGTCAGTTGAGCAGGAAATTAGGACTCTAGGTGGAAGCCCGGCCTTCCCAGTGAATGTTAGCTTGAATGATATCGCAGCTCACTATACGGCCGAGCCTAATGATATGAGTATTGTCAAAGATGGTGACGTATTAAAAATCGATATAGGAGTACACATTGATGGCTTCGTTGCTGATACTGCTTTAACGGTTTGTTACGATCAAAAGTACGATTCTCTTGTTCAGGCTGCAGAAAGAGCACTCGATGAGGCAATACGAATAACAAGAGCTAATACAAGAGCTACTGACATCGGAAGGGTTATAGAATTAAGTATTTCACAAAAAGGGTTTAAGCCTATTCAAAATCTAAGTGGTCATTCACTTGAACAGTTTACAATTCACGCAGGTAAATCAATTCCTAATATAAGGACATTAGGGTCGTCGATATCATTAGCTGCGAATCATGCCTACGCTATAGAGCCATTCTTAACCACCAAAGATGGTCTAGGTATTGTCTACGAAGGCAAAACATGTAACATATTTAGCGTGATCTCGAGAAAACCTTTGAAGGAAAAGGCTGGTAACGATTTGCTTCAGAAAATCTGGACCAGATACAAAACTCTTCCCTTTGCAGCTAGGTGGTTAACTGACGAATATGAAATTGATGAATTAATACCTTTAATTAATACACTGCGAAAAAAAAGAAATCTTCATGGCTATCCAATTCTGGTTGAAGGAAATAGCAAAATAGTAGCCCAAGCTGAACACACATTGATACCATCTGAGAATGGAGCTGACGTAATTACCCTATGATTGATGCATAAATTGATAGGCATAGTATCCAAAGTTATTCAATTTGGATAGACGATTAACTATTAATGTTAAGATATCATTTCTTCTAGTACCATGCCTTAATATGTTACAACTGCTAATATCAGAAGTCTATTAGGTTAAAAAAAGGCAATGTACGGCGAACTAGTACAAATTATCGACTAATTATATAGTTCCTTTTTGAAACAGCAACTTTCATGACACTATGACAAATAGGGCATTCTGCCCATTTTCGTCCTCCGAAATACTTCCACGTGTATCCACATCTATCGTATGTACATTTGATCAATATGCCCTTTGTTCCTCCCTTTGGCCAATTGTCTTGAAGAGGCTTACGGGTTCTTCTTGCAGACCGCGGTGCTCTTCTGTACGTGAGCTTCAATATCAATCACTAGAGTCTTATATATTTAAAGACCTTTGGATTATCTGAAATCTACAGATTTAACTAATTCCCAATAATGCATTCGAATAAGTCATAATTAGTTATTATGCCTGATCCTTTTTTCCTAAGTATTCAATTATATTGACTATTAATCTTTTGTAACCTCAATTAAAGTCAGCTTTGCTTGACTAAGCGCCAGTTCATAATAGATACCGGATATGACAAAATACCTGTGGAAGGTCAGATTCACAAAAATGTAGCGTTAAAGTATTTAATGAAGAGGAGGAGGAGTTTATTGATGACTCGTGATCCAGGAAAAGTAGAAACGTTGTATTCACAATTGCCGCATGAGATTCGAATAATTGGTAAATCAATTGCAAAAACGTATACCATAAGTTGGCATAAGCAGGGGTTGGAACAGTTTCAAGGGTCTAGATTCACATTTGAGTTAGATAATGAACGTATTCTAAAGATTGATAACTTGTTTACTTGAGATTTATGGAATGTTGCTAGATGAATGGATCACGCCTCTAAAAAATATAATGCAAAATATCGGTATTATGAAGCAACCTCTAGTTGACAGCTATTGGTCAAAATATATAGGCGGGTTGAGTATGACATTAAATATATGATATTGAGAACTTATTGGAGGTTTTTTAACTATATCTACGGATTTTGAAAGAATGCTTCAGTATTTGACCCAACAAAGAAGTGATTTGACAATTGATAAGTTAAGATCCTTGATTGATGCAAAAAAAAGAAAAATAGGGGCAGGCTATCTGACTGAACAAGGTGCACTATTTCTTGTAGCGGCAGACTTGGGCATATCTTTTGATCAGAAAAAATCGCCTGTGCAGATTGCTGATCTGTATATCGGAGCAAAAGATGTGACTCTATATGGAAGGATACTCACTATTTATTCTCCTCGGGAATTTGCAAAAAGAGAAAGTGTCGAAACGATCACGAATCGTACGTTGGTGATCTATGACGGTCAATCAACGATAAAGCTAAGATTATGGAATGACATGGTTCGATTACCAGATCAGATGGGACTTCAACCGGGAGATTTAGTAAAAATAAGCAAGGGTTATGTGAAGTCAGGTCTTGACGGAAAACCATTTGTTAATGTAGGTATGGATTGTCAACTAGAAAAAACTGACGAGGCACCCTTTGAAATTCCGCTTCTAGACAAGATGACGAGGACCATAGATAGCATAGATTCGCCAATTGAAAACGTTGTGTTAGAAGGCTACGTCGAATCTAATCCCCGAATGATTGATTACCGCGATTCGCGAGGTGGTATGAGTAAATCGCTCCAACTAGATCTATATAATGAAGACAGAACGAAATCATTTCGTACTATAATTTGGAATGTTTCTGAAACTAGACTACCAAGAGTCTTCAGAATTGGATCGAAGATACGGTTAATTGGAGTCAGAATCAAACCTGGAAATCCCCAGTATGGTAGTGGGGAATTTGAAATCCACGGAGATGAAGGAACCATAGCTTCAACCTTAAATGAAGAGGCAGATATTGAAGCAATGAGTTTAAGAATAATATCAATAGGGTCCGGTACAGAAGAAGACAGATTAATTACTTTAGGTCTTTTGGCAGATCGTAAAGTGGTTTCGATCATAGTTGACAAAGCACTGGTGCCTAACAATTTGATTTCAGGTTCACTTATCGAATGTGTCCCAAGCAGAATACTTGGCACTAGTTTAACTCTAACCATGAACGACTCTTACGTTAGGTTGCTTGAGGATAGCACTTCCTTCCCAAGTGCAGTTGACTGTCAAACCAAGATCAACGAGATTGTGCCTTCAAATGTGCCATACATCATAGAGGCAATAGTATTACAGAATCCGAATACTACACAAGTTACAACCAGAAATAATGAGACCATAGAAATGACAGACACCTTGATTGGAGATGACTCCGGAGAAATACGACTTATAGGTTGGCGAGACCTAGGATCAGGCATAAAATCCCTGTCATTAGGTGACCGGGTTAGAATAATAGGAGTAATTGCTACTAGTGGCTTGCAAGGTTCTCCTGAAGTTACATTGAAACCATTTTCGTCAGTAACAAGAATTAATTCAAAAATTTAAAGGATAGTGACTCTAATATCAATCTGCCCAGAACCCTCTCGTCATTACGTATGATCTCTCGGCTTGATAAATATTCTTATACAGCTCAATTTCACTGACATAGTCTCGCAAAATTCGAGCCGCAGTGTCTGGGCCAACTCCATGACCTGCTAGGACTTTAAATGCACTAGTCCCAAACGTATTGATAAGAGATGCTGTCTTCCAAACTTTATCGAATTGCTTTTTCTCTTCAGGTGTCAATTTCAAACCCTGTAACCTAGTTGTAATTATTTTGGAAAGAGTATCATTAGCCCAGAAGGTTGCTCCAATTAGTCTAGATCTACAGCGTGGGCAGGATATACTCTCTGGTATTTCACGTGTTTCCATAATTCTTTCCCATTTCCCGCAGCGCATACAGATTAGTCTCTGACGCGTCTTTTCTAACCTCTCCTTCATAAGTTCAATGATACCACTCTCCGTGGACAATGGATGCGATGAAAATCTAGTTGCATGATCCGTGATTGGTTTTGCCAGATCGGAAAAATCATCAACCTCCTGCCAACAAATTTCAATATTGCCAGATCGCACTTTCGTAATTATATCTTTGCTTCCCTGAAAATCGAACTTGTCATGACTGATTTCCCTTATAGCCTCTTTGGCTAGCACAGTATCAAAGTATCTGTCATAAAGCATTCTTGCTATCTTCTTATCATAAATTGCCTCGCGACTAATCATTCCGAACCTTTTGGCTACTGACCATATCTTCCAATTTGTATTGGGAGTCCCAGCTAAAGATGCAACAATCACGTTTTCAATTTCATATTTATCTGTTAAAACATTTCGAATATTTTGCTCGCTGATTCGTGCAATAGATTTAAGAAAGATTCTGTAGGCATCAGATTTTGCTTCGACAGAATACCCCAGCTTTGAGGATAAGAAAGTCGAAAGCAAGGCAGCTAATGTATTATTTATTTTAGTTCCGAAAACTGAATGTAACACAACTGCATTCAATTGTGATGATCTTTCGATTACAATGCTATCTGCAGTAGGTATGATTTTCAATTCCTTGTGGGCTTTGTATATAGTTTCTCCATTCAGGATCTTATTGCTTACTGACTCCCTTCTGATCTTTCCTACATATCGTGCAGTGAGGGGATCAATCGGAATCACTTCTCCCACCCAGTAAGGAACGTTCAGCGTACCTACTTGCAGTGGTTCGACATTTATGATCATACGTTTTTCCTCAATAGAAATTATTTTCCATTGCGACCCTTTTAGCACAAAGACATTACCTTGCTCTCCATAGTCTCCCACAAACTGTTGATCCAAAGTACCAATTCTACGCTTGTTTATGCAGTCAAAAACTTCAAACTTTAGAACGGTAGGGATTGTTGAGATATTCTCAAAATAATATTTGTAAGCCTTTCTCATTCTGGTATAAGTTTGGTCAATAGTGTTGTATCTAATAATCTTGTTAGTTTGAAGAAGTTCCATGCAGCCATAGAAATCATCAATATTGATATCCACAAATGGATATGCTTTTTTGATGATACTAAAGGCAGATTCGACTTTCACATTGTCCTTAGTTTGTAAGCATAGTCCTACAATATGATGTGCAAGAACGTCTAAAGCTCCAAAGTGGACAGGCTGCACTTCAACACTTCCATTTTTCATAACACGAATAATTGCCAACGCTTCAGCCTCATCATCGGGTATGTTTGTTACGATTAATCCCTTGGCAGAGAGATCCTGTCTGTGTCTGCTTCTTCCAATTCTCTGCAATAGTTTAGTTACCTGCCGTGGAGATCCATAATGTATTACCAGGCTCACTGACCCTAAATCTAGTCCAAGTTCCAGAGATGAGGTACATACAACTATGCCTGCAGATCCCTGCCTCAATCTCACCTCTGTTTCTTCTCTGTTTTCTCTTGATAAAGAGCCATGATGCACATCAACAGGCATTGACCCATTGTTTTTCAGTACCGTCCCTATGTACTCAGCTTCGTCTCTAGTATTGGTAAATAGCAGGACCGATCCGCTATCGGCAGGATTAGCCTGCGTTCGTACATAATTTATAACAAATGATGCAACATTATTTATTGATCCTTTTAAGAATTTGACATCTACATCATAGGATCTTATAGACTTATCGACTAAGATTGCGCTTTTTCTATCGGATCCAGCAATGAATTTCGCACCTTCACGTACATTTCCTATGCTTGCTGACATACCGACTCTTGTAATAGGATAATTAGATGCGAATTGTAACCTTTCCAAACTAATCGAAAGATGTGAGCCTCGTTCTGTTGAAAGCAGTTCGTGGACTTCATCAATAATTACCCATTTAAGACCAGTCAAGTGATTTATCAATCTTTCATTCACAAGGATAATTGCTAGCGATTCGGGAGTGGTAATGAGCAAGTCAGGCGGGGACATCATTATTCTCTTTTTTTCTTTAGCGGATGTATCGCCATGTCTTATTTGTGCAGTCAGGTTTTCAGATTCTGCATATTTTATAATTCTTCTAAATACATCATTATTCAATGCCCTGAGCGGGGTGATATATATTGCTTTTATTCCTTTGTTTTCAGTTTTTGTCTGATTGGTCTGATTGTCCCTGGTAAGCATTGAAAGTATTGGTATGATAGCAGCTTCAGTCTTACCTGAGCCAGTAGGGGCAACGATTAATGTATTTATTCTTCTAGCAATAATTGGTACGGATTTTTTCTGGATAACTGTTAAAGATTTAAAGCCTTCTCTATGAAATTTCTCATAAATGTAAGTCTCTTCTTCATAGTTTTTATTGGTTGGAAGAAATTCCTTTATCTTCGTGATACTGTTTTGTGCTAGCGGAAGATTTTTCATATACCAATACCCCGAGCAAACCTACAATGAAGAGCCCCAATGCTCCCCAAACATATACGTCAAAGTTCGCGATAGCTTCAAAGACCATCTTAATCAGTCAATGCTCATCATGAATATATTCGTTGGTAAACGATTCAAATTAATACCCTCATGAATTAGATGAACGAGGTCAGTTATCAAACGGCTGATACATGAAGATTGCACTACTAGATGTTGTTCGGAATCAATATGATTATATGTCTTTTCTTTCTTGGAACAATTGTTGAAATAATTAATGCCGACAGATGATACCAAAGTACAGAAAAAGAAAGCAGTGGCATTGTTATCCGGTGGGCTGGATAGCAACTTGGCGGTAAGAATTATGCGCGAACAAGGCGTTGAAGTTGAAGCGGTGTCTATCAAAACGCCGTTTTGTGACTTCGACTGTGGTAGGGGCTGTGGGCATAATCTAAAGGAAGTCGCATCTGATTTGGGAATCAAGCTGAAGACAATATACCTGGGAGAGGAATATTTGAAGATGGTTATGAAGCCGAAATACGGATATGGTTCTGGTATGAATCCTTGCATAGATTGCAGAGCTATGATGTACAAGAGTGCAAAGACACATATGGATGAAATTGGAGCCGACTTTTTGATTACCGGGGAAGTGCTTTCTCAACGTCCAATGAGTCAGAATAAACGAGCATTGCAACTGATAGAGCAGAGTGCTGCGATGGAGGGAAAAGTCGTTCGGCCATTGTCTGCTCGAAATCTTCCTAGTTCTGATCCAGAAAAATCAGGATTGATAAAACGTGAAGAACTTTATTCAATATCTGGCAGGTCCAGGAAAGAACAGCTAAAGCTTGCGAAGCGCTATGGAATATTTGATCCGCCAAACGCTGCTGGAGGCTGCTCGTTAACTGATAAAAGCTTTTCCAATAGACTCAAAGACCTTATCACCAACGGAGATCTTAATCCAACGTTGAACGATGTGGAACTTTTGAAGGTTGGCAGACACTTTAGACTGTCTAGTACTGTGAAATTAATTGTAGGTAGAAATGAAGAAGAAAATGAGATTGTAACAGGCCTTGCAATAGCTAACGATCTTTTATTGGAATCTATTCAATATAAAGGACCTGTTGGTATGATAAGGGGCAACAATCTAGGGCCCGTATTGGATACAGCTGCAGCCGTGGTCAATAGGTATTCTGATGCACCGAGGGGTTGTGCTTCACCAGTGAGCGTATATATGGGTACTCGAGACCTACAAAGTATAAATTCAATTCCATGTGATGATTCATTACTTGATAAGCTGAGAATTTGATCAAATATATTTTTGATGCTTAACAAAGCAATCTTTTGGTTAGATGCAGAGTCTAAATAGACGGATCAGATATGATCGGTATTGTTACGCATATTCAAGAAATTTGAATGTAGAAAGTATTATAAGATAGGAAGTTGGATCAAAGGACTAGAAAAGTTAACTGTCTTATTATCTAAAAATAAGTTTTCATACTTAGTAACTACAATTTCAAGTAATCTAGTAAAATAATACAAAAAGAATCATGGGACTTGATCAGTGTTAGCGCTGAAGAATAAGATTTTAGGTGCTAATTTAGCAAATAAAGTAGAAATAGATCTAATAATTATTCGGGATGCTGTACTACAGCTGGACTGAATATTCTCGATGACAACCATCATGACAAAAGTCCTTTTTGAACCGTCACTTATGCAAGATTAGAAAATACTGTAATCCATATTCGTTTCGAATACGACCAGATGTTACACTTGGGATGATACCAATCATGAGCAACACCTGAATAGCATTTTTTTAATTATGATTCAGATAAGTCGAACAGACTCTTCAACCAAAGGATACTGAGTTTGGATTTTATAGATCTTATTGACAGAATTTGCCAGGTTCTGGACTCTTGTTTTTTCTCCATGGTTTATGAGTACTCGCCTTAGCTTTTGTTTCATTCTGCTTATGTATGCCAAAGACTGATTATAATCATTATGAGAAGATAGGCCGTTTATCGTCTCTATCTGCAGGTCCAAGTCATATACATCCTCCTCGATTATCCTACGCGTTAGCGCGTCTTGTATATTTTTTCCAAGTGTTCCAGGCATTTGATATGATGTAAAAATTACTTTATTTATGGTCGAAGTACAAATTTGCTTCAGGTAGTACACAGAGGGACCACCGGTCAACATGGATGAAGGAGAAAGAATAATTGAAGGCTCGTCATCTAAACTTGAAGAATCAATTACTTCAAGATTTCCCGGTCTTAGGGGATTTTCATTAGTGCTGGAAAATACTGTTTGTAAGTCTTTTGACAAGTACTGTATGTTACTCTCATATACGGACGTAGTTTCTGCAATAACTTTCTCAATCAAAATTTTCGAGTGTTTAAGTCTTCCTATTGCCATATTTTGATTTATAGTAAATATCAGTTCTTGGGGAAGGCCGACCGGAGGAACTGGTAACAAAACCTTTCCCTTTTGGGTTATTGTATCGTTTAAACTCCCGATCAGATTAGCATCCGCTTCATCCCTATGAGGAAAGACATCTTGCCTTCCACCGTAGGTCCCTTCAATTAAAAGTGTCTCTACTCTTGGGAAATTCCAGATAGCATTATCGAGGGTGTAAGTTTTACCAAACTTCAAGTCTCCAGTGTAAACTAGGTTGTGGTCACCATTACCGATGTGAATATGAACTAAAGAAGAACCTATGATATGACCAGAGTTGCCAAGAGTAATTTTAATGTCAGGAGATATATCCGTAACACTACCATATGGTAATGGAATTGTATGAAGTATCATGTTCTCTATATCGTTTAATGAATAAAGTGCAAGAGGTCCAGATGCATTAATGTAACGCTTGTGCAATATATACATAAGATGCGAAGTGGGATCCGAACAGTAAACGGGACCAGAATAGCCATACTTAAATAATGCAGGTAAAAAACCTGTATGGTCTAGGTGAGCATGACTCACAACAACTGCATCTATGTCATACATTTTCAAGCCCAAGATATCAAATCTGGGAATTGAACTAGTTTTATCTCGAGAATAAGGATTGATGCCACAATCAAATAAGACTTTGCTTTCGTCAGTAACCAACAAAAAGCATGACCTTCCTACCTCGCCAAATCCCCCTAAGGCAACTATGCTTGCCTCAACTGCTCTGCTCAATTTTGACCTAAAAATTTTTTCGCCAACTATTTTATAAAATTGGGCACGTTCTTCTGTACCCCTTTTCAAAATACCATTAATTTCCTTAGTCGTTGTAAATATTTCAGGACTTCTTACAATTATTGGCTTCCAACCTGTTTTTTTTAGAATTTCGCCACCGATTTCATTATTATAAGAAGACAATATGCTACTAGGAAGCCATACCTTGACTTCTCCTAGTGCGTCATCAAAAAGAATCTCTTCAATACCATTCGGGATGGGTATCATTTGTCGGAGGATTTTAGTAGATTCTTTTTCAGGCAATCTAATGGATTCATCTGTGCGAATGATTATCCTCTTTTTTAGTATACTTACCATTTTGGAAATTATTTGCGCATCATTCATGATGAACTCAACGTTTTTTGCATATAGAGCAATTCTGGGACCTTCATAAACAATCTTAGTAAGTCCAGAATCAGCTGGTATGTTATTCAAAATACTTGCCATGATATTCTGTTTTGAAGATTCACTGCCTGCAGAGCTTTGCATATCTTATTATTTCACTATTAACTCTTATTCTAATCCATAAACCTACGCTTAATTATAGTTTAGGTCCTTGAATGGCCATTCAAAGGTGTTTCGTAATGTAAGACGTGATATCCTCCATAATGCTGTATGCGGTAGCATTACGTTGAAATAGTGCACGGATTATTGTACGATACTGATAGTATTTGGACATTACTAGTGCCTGTTTTACTATAGGATACTTAAGTCTACTAGCGCACATTATGAGGATTAGATTCAACTTAGAATCACTTTCTGGTCTGTACAACTCGATATATGATAATGACAGTCAATATTCAGGTGGTATGAATATCAAGGAAATATTGTTTGAAAAACCTTGCCAGTGAAGGTGACCTTATGCGAAACGAAACTTGGACAGTTTATGGAACCAGTCGTATTCTTTAACCTTATAACTGAAACTAACACAATGCCAACGATATCAAGTTTAGTATTTGCTAAGATCAGACGTAATTTGGCTCGGTCGTTTAAATATATTACATGACAATCTATGAGTATATTTGACGACTGGAAACAATATTAAGACTCTTCCATATAGGTTTATGAAAATTGTTTGATTCTTGCACTTTCTTCAGTCTCCTAAATAGCTGCAATAACAGCAGCGGGAAGTGGTTATTTTATGGGTTCTGATTCACCACATTTGATGGAATTTCCAAGAAAAATACTGATTGGCCCGAATGTGATTCAAAATTTGGGACCTTTTCTGACTGCATTGAACAACAATTTCGTGAACCTTGCAATCGTGACAGGAAAGAATGTAAAACCTAGAGTTCATCCCTTGTGTCAATCATGTCTAACTGATTATTCATTCCGTGATTCATGGTATGTGGTCAACGCTGCGACAATGGATTCTGTGAGATCACTCGAAGAATCTATGACTTCTTATTTACCAGATGCTATACTTGGTTTTGGCGGCGGTCGATCGGTAGATGTAGCAAAGATGGTCGCATTTGACCTAAGAAGACCTTTCATAAGCGTACCTACTTCTGCTTCACATGATGGCATTTCGAGTCCATTTGTATCAATAAGAGGCATAGATAAGCCTTTTTCGGTTCAAGCTAATACTCCTTTAGCTGTATTAGCTGACACAAAGTTACTTTCTGAAGCGCCGAAGCGCCTTCTGTCTAGTGGATGTGGTGACCTTGTAGCTAAAGTTACCGCAGTAAAGGATTGGCAACTCGCGAAAGAAGAAACCAACGAGTATTATGGAGCATATGCAGCCAACCTTGCCTACATGAGTGCTAAGATAATAATAGACATGTTTTCAGGTGAGAAATATGAAGACACGCAACGTGAAATCCGTACAGTCATTGAAGCATTGATAAGTGCAGGAGTTGCCTCTTGTATTGCTGGAAGTAGTAGGCCATGCTCTGGTGCAGAACACTTGTTTAGTCATGCTGTTGAGTATGTTGCAGGTCATGGCTTTGGACTCCATGGTGAAAGGGTCGGACTTGGAACTATAATGATGGCAAAACTTCATGGGCTCGATTGGGAAAAAGTAGTGAATACGCTACGAAATGTTGGTGCTCCCACAACTGCCAAGGAACTGGGACTAAACGATCAACAGATAGTCTCATCATTAGTCATGGCAAGATCACTCAGACCAGATAGGTATACCATTCTTGATGAAGTAAAACTTGACCACTCATCAGCCCTCAATCTGGCACGATCAGTCTCGGTTATTTGAATTCTTGAATTGGATAGAATTCAAATATGATATAAATTAATAACAAAAGTCAACAAAATTACAAATTAAGGGCTAAATACCCTAGTCGGTCTTATTATTCGAGGAAGCAGGTTCTTTCTTGTCTGACTCTTTCTTGTCTGACTCTTTCTTGTCTGACTCTTTCTTGTCTGACTCTTTCTTGTCTGACTCTTTCTTGTCTGACTCTTTCTTGTCTGACTCTTTCTTGTCTGACA
>JARBAU010000038.1 GCA_029237525.1 Nitrososphaerales archaeon
GCATTAAACGAAAGAAAGAAAAATCATTGGGCTTATCGAGCAACTAGAGCACTGACTGAGGGAAATAAGAATAGCATCATAATAAGTGAGGTAGAGTTAATTGACTTTGTCTGGACTGCGAGAGCAACTTTTGGTGCTTTTGTAGTCCAAATGGGAGATGATGAAATACCGAACTATTATTTTATGTATTTTAGCATTTCAAACTGAAGGACTGTTTGTGTCGCAATTGTTCCCTTTGTTATGTTGATCAATTTCGGAAATACGTGTGACTGCTAAATGAATAATAATTATTTATTTAGATGCTTTTCAAGTACACATTATATTTTTCATTTAACCAAATCACTGATACATATCTAACCATCATCTACAAAGTCAGTTATTGTAAAGTAAAATGTTATCCACCAAACTTTTCTGAAACTATCTCATCTGGGAATCTGATATTGGAGATCCGTCCTTCCATGGCCGATGATTGTTCAAATTCATCTGATTATTACGGCAAATATCAGTCAGATCGTGATCCTGATACGTGTTATACTAGCCACACAATAATTAAATATCTATTATATTTTCAAACTTTGCATGAATGCTACCGGAAGGGTCCTCGTTTGTGACACAATTGATCAGGCTGGATTACATAGTTTAGAAAGTGCAGGATTAGAGGTAACATATCAGCCTGAAGTTACTACCGAGAAGTTGTTAGATTCTGTTGCTAATTATGATATACTGATTGTCAGAAGTAGAACAAAAATAACTAAAGCTGTCATTGATCTCGCAACTTCCGCAAAAATAATAGCCAGAGTTGGAGTGGGATTAGATAATGTAGATGTAGTAGCTGCAGAGGCAAAGAATATTCGCGTAATTAATGCTCCAGAAGCTGCAATAAGCGCAGTTTCAGAACTTGTGATAGGTTTTATGTTGTGCCTTAGCAGAAACATCATTTTTGCAGATGCAGAAACGCGAAAAGGAAATTGGGTGAAGAAGAGCTTGATGGGATCAGAGCTCAGTGGCAAATATTTAGGAATAGTTGGAGTAGGTAGTATAGGTAGAAATACTGCACGTATCGCAAAGGCGCTAAGAATGAATCTAATTGGGTATGATCCACTTCCCATAAATCAAGATTTTGTTAAAGAAGTTGGATTAATAAAGTCAGATCTTGCTACATTAATAGAAAGCTCTGACTTTATAACTTGTCACGTACCTCTTGATGCCCAGACTCGGCATATGTTCAACGCAAATCGTCTCTCGAAAATGAAGTCGACTGCCTATATTATTAATACTTCCAGGGGAGGGGTCGTTGAAGAAAATGCACTATATGATGCACTGAAAGAAGGAAGGATCGCGGGGGCAGCCTTAGATGTATTTGAAATCGAACCGCCTGTCAACAGTTTACTCTTGGGGTTATCTAATGTCATATGTACACCACACATTGGTGCCCAAACTGTGGAAGCACAGCGACTAGCATCTACAATAATTGCCGAAAAAATAATCCACATATTGAATGAGGTGACATGACTGAATCGTAATATCATGAGATCCATCTACAGACGGATATTTCTTATGTATTGACAACTTACCAGATATTAAATAAATGATGATACCCAACTCCGCTAATTATCATGAATCTTAATACACACTGGATATTCTAATTATTGGACGATAATGAAGTACCTTAGTGGAAATATACAGATATAAAGGGCTCCTTCAACCAAACCACTAATCATGTACTCCCATATTGGCAACACTTGGAAAATGATGTGGAAACATAATTCCGAAGTGAAATCAAAAGCTATAGGATGGAGACTCGAACCAGCTGTCCTTCGAATTGAAAAACCAAGTAGGATAGACAGAGCAAGGAGATTAGGATATAAAGCTAAGCAAGGGATAATCGTAGTTCGAACGAGAGTTGGTAGGGGAGGCATGCGGAAAAAAAGACCAGTTGCAGGTAGAAGACCTAAACACATGGGTGTAGTCCGCATAAAACAGGGAATAAGTATGCAAAAGGTCGCAGAAAAAAGGGTTAACGAAAAATTTCCAAATATGGAAGTGTTAGGTTCCTATTATTTATACAAAGATGGGACTCATTCATGGTACGAAATTCTTCTTGCAGATCCTAATCATCCGTCGATTTATGGAGATAGAGAATTGCAAAGGAAATTGAAGTCTCTATCTTAGTTGGCTTTTTGCTGCTGAATTAGCATAGGTAGTCTATTACGACTACTCTCAAGCAAGGTCTAAGTAAATTCCCGATCAATTTTGTTTGAAATAAAAGATTTCCTAATGGCCTTGACTATTTGTTCAACTTCAATTAGCTCAGTTTCCTTGTCCAAAGTTACATAGCAAAAATTAGTCTCACCAGGAATTACTAATATCTTTACCTTTTCATTTTCAGTGAATGTATATTTAGTCTTACCGATTGACCTATCAAAATTTCTTCTGAAACGAGTTCTTGTCGCTTCGATATAATTTTCATTTCTCGCCTCAACTGGTGTAAATAGGGGAACTACAGCTTTACGCAACTGACCTGCTATCGTCCGTCCAAATTCATTCATTACTGCGGCATATCGTATTTTAGATGATACGCCAAGTATTCTACTGCAAAATTCTTTTGTTCTTAATATGTCATCACGAAGTTGATCTCGATTAGGCATAATAACCAATATCCCCTGCGACATAAGAATATATGTCATTATGGAATTATTACTATGTTAATTAAATCGAATTATGGTTTATATAGTAGAAAAAGCTGTCAAAAACTGTAAAATATTGCTTGTATGGGAGCATTTTTTCGAATTCATGGTAATTTATTTATAGCACTATTAGAATGAGTTTCGACCATAACTACGTTCGTCGAACTATTTGGCACATTCGTGAATTATGACGTATCAATTACGATAAGTTCAAAAATCCACTTAACACATTTATTAATATGAGTCTAGAAAAACTGCGTTCAAAGGCATTCTTTCAAAATACTGTCGACGTATGGATTATTTATTGTGAGGAAAGGGGATGGAATTGGTATGACCCCGATGCCTACCGACGTTTCATTTCGTACCTTCGCTCCAAGAATATTAGTCTGCAAAAGTTTCCCTTATGTATTAAGGAATCAGGCGGCCTCTACGAACGGGGAAGAGATAAGACAAAATTCCTAGAGGAGCTTTCTCACCTTTCATCAGACGATACGGCAGCATATACGATAAAACTCAGTGAGCCTCATTTATCTAAAATTCGAACATTTGAAGCTAGTTCAACTGTGTAGATAGTTTGTGTAGCACAAATTTACTTGTGCCTACATAAGTTTAGATGTCATTATCAAATTAGCAAAGGTTGGATATTGCCTGAGATTCAAATGAAAATAAAAATATTTATCAAGTTATATGAGCAGTATAAGCTGATGAATGCTAAGCAATACAAGAATACTGGCACCGGTATCGGCATATTCTTTGCCTTGACTGTGATGTTAGTTTTACCCGTGTTATTGCTGCCAGGGTCACCTACCGAAACTCAAAAGGTCTATGCAGCCAATAACTGGTATTTAGGTATAGGTGCTAAACCAGGTACATATTACACTTATAAGGTACAGGATCATGACACAAAGGAAGGCCAGCCGTTCACTATGACTGTCTATTTTAAAGAGTTCGATAAAAACAAAGGCTATTGGA
>JARBAU010000345.1 GCA_029237525.1 Nitrososphaerales archaeon
GAGATGGCAAAATTATCTACTAATCTCTAGAAATAGTATTTGCCTACTACCGTGCACCTTATGTTCTATTTTTTAGCATATATATCAAAAACATAAGCAACTTAGATAATGATAAGATAATGGAAAATGTCTTAATATTATGTAAATAATACGTAAGTTAAAGGAAAGGGAAGCTAGTTAGATTATGGACAGAGAGAATGTGTTTACTTACTCACTGATTATGTTGGTTAGTCTCTGTTTTACAATACTTGAAGTAGGAGGAGTGGGAGTACAACAACAACAACCTCCTCTTCTGGCCGAGGAAGTTAAAGGAGAAGAAAAACCTTTACCATCTATACAAAGCCTTGCAATACCTAACATGCAAGAATTCTCTATCCCATTAGGTTCAGGACCGCATGATGTTGCACCAGCAAATGATGGAAATGCAGTTTGGTATACCGCTCAGCAATCTGGCAAGTTGGGACGGTTAGATCCAACAACAGGTAATACCCATCAAATATCACTTGGTAATGGGTCTGCACCACATGGTGTCATTGTAGGACCAGATGGTGCACCTTGGATTACAGATGGAGGACTAAATGCGATTGTGCGTGTTGATCCCAATACAGAAAAGGTCAAGTTATTTCCACTACCTGTAGGCACAGGTTACGCTAATCTAAACACTGCTACATTCGATCATAAGGGACTACTTTGGTTTACTGGTCAGAGTGGAATTTATGGCCGTCTTGATCCCTTAACAGGTAAGATAGAGGTCTTCAAAGCGCCACGTGGAATAGGACCATATGGCATTTCTACGACTCCAGATGGTACAGTATACTTTGCTTCACTGGCTGGGAGTTATGTCGGCCGCATTGATTTACAAACTGGAAAGACTACAGTACTTGAACCACTCACACAGAATCAGGGTGCACGACGTATATGGCCAGACTCTCATGGACGTCTTTGGGTAACGGAATGGAACGTAGGACAGTTGGCTGTTTATAACCCTATTTCTAAGATATGGAAGGAGATACGGCTGCCAGGCAACAACCCGCAGCCTTATGCTGTATATGTGGATGACAAAGACATTGTATGGTTAAGTGATTTTGGTGCAAATGCATTACTCCGTTTTGATCCCATACAACAAAAGTTCCAGGTATTTTCCTTACCAACTCCGAACGCCAGTGTGCGTCAAATTCTTGGTAGGCCTGGAGAAGTATGGGGAGCAGAGTCTGGAACTGATAAACTTGTGGTAATTCGGACTGATAATAGTTGAGTAAAGATAATAAGTTGAACACTAATAATAGTGATATATTAGTTCATCAAACATGCATTGTTCAGTACAAATGATATTTCGCTGCCGTGTAATTGATAGTACACATTGCCACTTGCATTACTAATCACCAATGTATTTTTCTTATTGTAGTAATTTTTGATTACGTCATAAACACATTTATTTGATCGTTTAATTTTATTCCTGTCTAGAATAGATACTGAAAATAATAATGATAATGATAGTGACATGAAAATAGGATTAAGACTACCACAGACAGATGAACATCGTGCTACAAAACAAAATATAATCAGACTGGCAACAGAGGCCGAAAATGCTGGTTTTGATTCCCTGTGGGTTTTAGAAAGGTTGATTTGGCCTATTGGGCCCCAGACACGTTATCCTGGATCTGCTGATGGCAAATTTCCAGCTGATTGGCAGTATATATTTGATCCCTTAGAAACGCTTACCTATGTTGCAGCAAACACAAACAAAATTGCATTGGGAACTTCTGTTATAGATGTTCTATTCCATAATCCTGTGATACTGGCAAGAAGATTTGCAACCCTTGACGTTTTGTCAGAAGGAAGAGCTATAGCAGGATTTGGTATTGGCTGGTCTAAAGATGAATATCAAGTGTCCAATATTCCGTTTAAAGACAGAGGAAAAAGGGCAGATGAGTATATTCAAATGATAAGGAAGATATGGACTGATGATGTTGTGAAATTTAAAGGACAGTATTACCATGTTCCTGCTTCAAAGATAGGCCCTAAACCTATTCAAAAGCCACATATTCCAATTTATCTCGGAGGCTATAGTCAAGGAACATTCGCAAGGATAGCAAATTATGCCGATGGATGGATATGTGTTATACGCAATTCACTTGATGAATTTAAATCATACAAAGACAAGTTAAGAGATGAATGTTATAAAGCAAAAAGAGATCCCAAAGATGTTCATATTGCTGCAATATTATATCCTGACGTTAAAGAGTTTAGATATAGTAATAATAATGATAATAAAGAAAGTATTGGCAAAGGATTTAAATCCAAACAAAGACAACTATTAAGCGGAACTATTGATCAAGTAGGCAAGGATGTGCAAAAAGTTAAAGAAACTGGAGTGGATCATGTTATACTGAATTTTAATCGGTCCACAATAAGCAATAACATTGATAATATAATAGATATATCAAAACAGCTCTCTGGTTTTGTAAGATAAAGTTGATGATAACGATTTATTATATTCTAAGCAAAGATAAGTCAGTAAATCTGTGTTTATATATTCAATTCATTCATTTAACACGTTTGACTCCATTTGTTATTCCTCTTTTTGTGTGGGTTGGCGGAGTTCGTGTAATTACTATAGGATCGTTTAAAGATTGTAATGTTACTTGATTATAACTATTAGTATGTTATTACTTATCCCAAATAGAGATCATCAAAGGTAAAGTGTGAGATGATTTATCTACGCATAGTAGATGTATTGATAGATACATGCAAGGCGAAAAAAGTGTTGCACTCGTAATGGGTAGCTCTAAAGGTATAGGATTTAAAACAGTCCTGATATATCAAGTCCCCTCAAACTCGCCACAGATTATCATATTTAATAATTCCCAATATGAGCGATCAATAAAGTGCATTACTAACCGTCGGTAGCAATATACAATAAATAAACTGACAAATGATAGTGTAGGATCGGATAACGGCCTAGGCTTACTACCGAAATGGGGGACCTTAAATATACCAATAAATCTAGCGATATTTTGTCTCTAAATTGCTAGCGATATAGGCGTGGCATAGTGTTACCATAGATAGAGCAATGCTTCCACTGTAACTGCTGACTCTAACAAAAACAGTATGAAAATATTAAACCCGTTTTTAAACCTTGAATCTGAGTCTGAATCTGATCCATTTTCTTGTTTTGACTTTGGTGCGACTAGATGCATACCAACATAGACAAGAACAGTGCCTATTATGACAAAAATAATTGTCGTAACCAAAGCAGGTGGATGATGTGGATATATGAATCGATCAATTGCTAGGATAGCACTAATAATTAGACATATCGTAGCTATACCAATTGCCACGTATCCTAATACTTTCATTTATTTGTCAGGCATCGGCTAATCATGTATCTTTTCATTTAGCAATCCCGTTACAATAAGGACAGTTATAAGTAGTTATATGAGGTGTAAAAGCATTAAGCCTAGGCCTAGGAGTTGGTATAAGGTCTGATTCTGAGTTTATAGTTTTATTACAGTGCCAACATAGATACGTCATGTCGTCGTCCCTCTCCCTGGATCCTTCCATGAGACTTTAATATATAGCGATTATTGACCCTTCTTCACTCCGTATTCCTTCTGCTATAGTTGCTTGTTACTAACTCCCTTAATCTAAATATTGGACTGGTTTCTATATGCCTTTGTCGTTAGGAATATCTCTAGTAATTTCGTGCTCAGTGAGTTCCAATAGTTCTTGCTACGCCTTTATTGAAATTATTCGCTGCTCTTTGATTACATAAATCTGATACTGGACTAGCAGCACCTACTGTATCACAATTTGCATTTTGTTTCGTATCTTGATTAAGAAACCATGAGTCAGCAAATACTGCTGTTGGTATATTTGCTGGTAGGCAAGTTCCACCTATCTTCTCCCTAATCCTGCATGAGACTGATTCCTATCAGTAAGTAAAATTTAATTGATAACATTAAAGATGTTTAACCGTCAAATATGTAAGTTAGTATTCTCAACGACCTTATTCTTCTATAACGTGATTTGTGGGATCTTCATTAACGCCTAAGTGTTTTCATTTTATGCTCAACCTTTCTTGAATCACCAATCCCAATATTAGAGTGTAATTCCATTACGACATAAAGTGAGAAATATCTGGTTTGGAGTTAATTATTTCCGTTGCTGTGATATGCTTGCATTTTAAGCCTCTAAAGTTAAAAATCCTACGAGAATTCTACTATAACATTATAAATTCCTTTATAATTTAGTTCTAAGCTCAAGCTAGGCATCAGAATTGATGTAAATTTACTGTCGTGTTTTAAGTTATCAAATCTACTTCAGATAAGTGAAAGTTTTGAATGGTCTTAATTCATAATGCGAGTTCATAAAATTATTCAAAATATGCTGAACCGAATATTATAATGACCTATATTTAGGTATATTATTGTCTTCTGTCTTTTTCTTGCAGTCTATCCAATAAGGATGTCCATTGATCTGATAGTGGAGCTATTGTATCATCATTTACCTTATCCCGTCGTCTTAGTACATCATAAGTATTTTTGGGCACATCAAGGTAGATCGAATTCTGGGCTATTAATATATGATATGAATCTATACTTCAGTTTAGTTCACTCTGAAATCAAGACTAGACTCAAACATTTACTCAGATGAAACTTGGAAACAAAAATTCAGCTTATCACGACAAAAGTATGATTTCCTGATGCAGGCATAGATTTTAACAAAACTGACATTCCGGTATCATTATGCACACAATAATCCTCTGCAGATTTTTATAACGTATTGAGGATTATAACAATTAGAATCGTGGTGGCAACAGGCATTGAAATTGGACAGATAGTACAAGATTTTGCAGTTATTATGATCGTATCCGCAGTTATGGCTTTATTATCATACAAATTTAAGCAGCCTATTGTAATAGGATATATTTTAGCGGGTATGATCATCGGTCCCTACACTCCGCCATTTAGTTTGATTCGTAATATAGATATCCTTAACTTGTTCGCAGAAATCGGAATAATTCTCCTACTGTTTGTTGTAGGTATGGAGTTTCCTATTGAAAAACTCAGAAAAATTGGTAGGACGGCCATTGTAATTGCAATGTCTGAAGCATTAGGAACATTTGTTGTAGGTCTTGTAGTCGGAGTACAAGTATTGCATTATTCCTTCTCGGATAGCCTCTTTTTGGCTCTTGCAGTTTCAGTTACTAGCACAGTCATAGTAATGAGAATATTAGAGGAATTGGATATGGTAAAAGATCAGGCGTCCACTCTAATACTAGGAGTAGCAGTTATTGAGGACATTGTTATAATATCTATGCTTGCAATTTTACAATCGACAACCTCTACAGGTGGAGGTCAATTATCGATTGGAGATCTCGCTATATCAATACTCTCGGTACTGGCATTCATTGGAGGTGTTTTATTTATAGGATCAAAAGTAATACCAAAGTTTGTTAATTATATAGGAAGCACAAATCAGCCCGACCTACTTATAGTGGCAATACTAGGAGTAGCATTTGGATTATCTTTTGTAGCATATGAAATTGGAATATCTGTGGCAACTGGAGCGTTCTTTGCTGGTGTGTTGATAGCAGAATCCAAAGTACATTCAGTCACAAAAGTGCTTGCTACGCCAATCCGAGATATGTTCGCAGCACTATTTTTTGTTTCTGTTGGTGCGCTAATGGATATTCGACTTTTGCCTGTTTTCATAGTTCCTGTTATTATATTAGCAGGGACATCAATAATGGCAAAATTCCTTACTGTCTTTGTATCTGCAAGGGCTCAAGGATTCAATAATCTAACTGCGTTAAAGACAAGTATTGGATTATCTTCATCTGGTGGCGAGTTGGCGCTGGTTGTGGCTAAAGGAGGAACAGACATTGGTGTTACCAGTTCATTCCTGCTTCCAATGGTGGGAACAATGACAATAATTACTACATTCATTACGCCATATATGATAAAGTTTGGGTGGAAATATTCAAAGTCGACTGTAAATAAGACAGAAACAGTACTTTCTCATTATTCTGATATACAAAAAAGATTATCAAGATTCAAAAGTTTTAAAACTAGTAGAAAATGAAATAGTTTGCTAATTGTCACATTCACTCTTGCTAATAATACAAAAGCCATAACTATGGTATAGCAAAGGTTTTTGGTACTAGTGGTCACATCAGTATTGATAGACAACTTAAGCCTCTGTTGATAAAGACATATGAAAACATAACATCTATCAGTTCATCCAATGACTGTGTTAATTCCTTCCAATGTTGGACTCTGTCTTATATTGTGGAGATCGCTATCTAGTATGATGCCAAATAAGTATCATTGGTAATGTCTCTAAATTTACTGATATCCTAATACTGCACGGAGAAAACGACTTTCAGACTCCAGTTCAAGAAGCGTTTCTCTTGCAGCAAAGATTAACAGATGTAAACCATCTTGATCATACATTGATAGCATATCCTAATCTTGGACATGGATTTTATCCCCCATCCCAGTGGTTGTCTAAATTTGGCCAGTACCACCATGTGTTTTAGTAGATCTTTATTCATGGCTTGCAGCTCATTCTGGATTTACAAACTCTGCTGCAGCAGCCGCGCATGCCACGTCTACATTCTCCTCTAACTCTACTGCTAAATAAAATACTCCCTAGATAATAACAGTGTACATCGGTTTGTTTAGCATTTATTCTGATAGCTGATAAGATAAAATAAAATATTATTACTACTAAGTGAGAATACTTAAAATTTGTAATACTTTTCTTGATTGATATGTAGTTCCTATCATAATCCTGATCGCAAGTTAGTGATAATTTGATTATTAGCGTTGAGCCTACATATGAATACGTGAGAAACTATCGCTAAAACTACCATAAATGACCATAATAGAATACAGAACTAATGATGGAGAGGTATTGGATTCTACTACTCATCACCTCTGTGTGATAGTTTTGGTTTCGCACAACCGGGTAGTTAATACACACATCACATTGCTCATATTATGCCTTAACGAACTTTGTTCCGCCAGTATTTTTATTCAGACGTGATCATATTTGCGACGGCATTCAAACCACTGGCAGGCGTTTACTGGAACTGACCTCTCGTTCTAGCTCCAGTTATGTTGGGTCGCAGTGCAAGCGACCTTATGTTAATTGTCATTGCGGACAA
>JARBAU010000346.1 GCA_029237525.1 Nitrososphaerales archaeon
GATACGAAAATGGATCAGGTGAGCTAAGAAGTAAAGAAAACGAAATTTAATATTTCCAATCTGGAGTTATTCCATTCCACCACGAACGATATGGCTTGGCATCCTTGTGTATTTCGTCTCTAAGTCTACATTCTATTGAATAATACATGTTTTCCAATGAATCTACACCACCATCAGAAAATAGATCCCTTCCGATTTCTTCTGCTCGATTTCTTTTGCTTTCAAAATCAGTAGCATGTGGATTTTGAATACAGTAGACAAGGATATCATACAGTTCTTCTTCCTGATAAGCATCCAAATTAGAGACCTTTTTTAGCACCAGTATACCTTCTTCTAATATATAAGAATCTTACCATAATTTTTCGGAATGAGCCAAATTGGTTTACTTATACTGCTCTTTACTTATTTCTGATAAACTCGCAAGCAAAAACACCGGCAGGCATAGTATAAGTTCCAACAATATTGAAGAGCATAGACTGCATTTCTTTTGTTCATGTCATTGACTACCCTGGGGAGATGCAACTGATTCATTTTATCGAGTGCTAAGCACCACACTCAGTTCCAATCACGTTAATCTGCCTATTGGAGCATATATGTTAATGCCATATAGTTGATAATATAAACTACAAAATATTTGCTTCAGATAAGGACATGAGCTGCATATACGATTAAGATCGTCTACCTACTCTATCTGAAATAAAGCTAACAATAAGAGCAATGAATACGCTATTTACAAATAGCAGTTTCCATTAAACAAAAGCAAAATCCTCGAAACCAAGTACCATAGATAGATTGCAAGAATTATACTTTGAAATTGGCGCAAATTTACTTACGTTTTTGAAGCTAAACAGTTTGCCATCTTTTTAGACAACCAACTTAAAGTTGATAGTATATTGGTGTCTATTCTAATTCCCTTTGAATCTCAAGTTTGTGATTTACTTTTTATAGAGAAATTTGAACCTATTAACACAACCATTAATGTACTTGTATAATATCTATATTCAGTTGGGAAAAATGTTATTTATTTTGACCGAATTACGATTTTTTACCGCTGAACAATATTTATCAAGAGGCAATATCCGGCTTCTTTATGCTCTGTTTTGATGTATATATACTGTGAATATACTTTTTCATGTCAAAAGGAATGTCACGTCTATGTTCTCTCATTAAATTTATAACATCTGGATACATGCCCAAATGTTGTCGAAAATCTTTCATCAAATCATCTAATTCTTTCGGATCTGTATGTACATTCAGTTTTTTTGTTAACCATATCTATCTGATTTATAGGAACCTCTTGTTCATATTTCATCTTATGTAGTTCATGACCCTTAACAACTATCTCCTTTTCTAAGTCATCTCTCTCCGTTGTTATCATTTCCAATTCTTTTATTGTTGCTACAAGCTTTTCTGCCTCAGGCCTATTTTTGTCATAATCCGAGAGAATATCCATAGTTACTTCCTTTTCGTTTAGCAAATCTTCTTTCTCCGACTCCAAATCAGTTACCTTCTCTATGATTCCATAAAGTTCCTCTTTTTTCTGGGAGATATATATTTAGGAAGATTATCAATAGGCACATCTAAGTTATTTGAAATATTTGACATTTTGAATATAAGATTACTAAATTCACTAACATCCAAACTACGCTTAAAGCAATGAACTTCAATTTTTTCAATAAATGATTCGATCTGATCTTCGTTCAAGTCATTGGCCTTCAATACCCTTTTTAGCCTAATTGAATGAGATACGAAGTCTAAATTCATACTTCATTTTTAATAATTATGGCAACTTCTCTTAATAGATCAAAATCTGGATCGTTAGGTCTGCATTCTTTAATTATAGAACTCTCTGTCCCTGCCCCAATATCTACTTCGTTTGCGATTTGATCTCTGGATAGGCTTTAAGCCAAAGCCTAATAACTTCCTTTTTTATTGAAGGAGGAGTTTTGCTACCCAATTCTTTTCACAAGCAATTTAGATAATTTCGATTTATAAAAGATTGAAAAAAAGCCTATGCTAAAACTGAATTAGGAAGCCAATTTCACGAGTATTCCTCTAATGACGAAGATTTGACCGCCAAATGACAAAGATTTGACACTTATCTGACGGTAGTTTGACGAAATTTTGACTACCAACTGACGATGCTATTTTGAGTAGGGTCGACTATTTTGTGGAGTATTATCCATTAGGAATGAGTCGAAGGTATTTTTAGCTTATTATCATTAAATATACATAGTCGTCAAGATTAGCTCGATATGTGGACTAGCGTAGTGAACAAGAGTTACAATATAAATGAAGGGTTTTATTACACCAGAACGAAAATTTGGAACTAGAAAATCAAAAGGTCGCTGTTGTCACAGGTAGCTCGTCGGGTATTGGACTAGAGACATGTCTCCTCCTAGCACGTAATGGAATTTGCACCTACGC
>JARBAU010000039.1 GCA_029237525.1 Nitrososphaerales archaeon
AGAATGAGAGGACTGGCTCGGGTGTACACTTAGCAAAGCAAGCTAAGGTTGGTTATAGTCTGGAGAGTAAAACGCAAAAGAATGAGAGGACTGGCTCGGGTGTACACTTAGCAAAGCAAGCTAAGGTTGGTTATAGTCTGGAGAGTAAAACGCAAAAGAATGAGAGGACTGGCTCGGGTGTACACTTAGCAAAGCAATCATAACCTTAGAATCATAGAGAAAACTATCTCAGTATTAGAAGTACATTGTTGAATCTATGGTTGAATCACAGACAAGTATGTCTATCGATGAGTTGAACGATATTGACTCTAAATTCTTCATGGGTTGATTATTGACAAAAATTCTATATTCAGCTTTATTGTGATATCTTTTCGATTTCAATATACTAAAGGCTATGGATATACCACCTCCAATTCTTCAGGATAAACAATTCTTTCGAAGTGTTGGCAACTTCAGTACTGCCACAGATAGTAACGTTGCAATACAATCACCCAAAACCTTCTATAATATTAACAACACAAGACGTCCAAAGCTGCGCGTGCCTTAGTCGAAGATAAAGACGATCTCGTCTCGACTTACGACCTTACCCTGAACACCAGAATTCAGAATCCCCTAATCAACAAAACTTAGGTGGCCAAAAATGAGTTTCTTGATACCTAGCTGATACGGCTAAAAATCACTCAAACTGCTTAGTCTTAGTTTGAGCAAACGAGCGGGTTTAGGTGCAGAATTAATAAATGGCGAATTGGATTTTCCCCTATCGTTTTGTGAGTATATAAGCAACGGGTGACAAATTCGAGTTAGATTTGTTATGCATCCCACCAAATCCGGAACAACTACGATCTAGATTTTACAAGATTATCGGCATAATTCACATGGACTTGGGCCTCTAAATCATGTCAAATTTGATTCACAACCCTTTCGGCCCACTAATTATACCGGTTCCTATATTTCTGCTACGCTTAATTTCAGTACTAGCATCGCAAACGAGGTAATGAATTAAGTCATATGCCATCAAAACTATCAACCACGATTAGCAATATATCAAATATTCCCGATACTATAAATTCAATGTTAATTCCCGAGTTCCATAAATATATGCAGACAAGCGGCGCTTCGGAGCGTCATCAAAATAACAGCCTAATAATGATCATTGCATTTGCATTTTTTGTAGAAAAAGATGTTACTCTCTACACTATGAATAGAAAAGAGCAAATTGGTTCCTTTTTACATACTAAAGTCAAGTCTCAGGAAGTAGATCCGGACAAAAGATGGATTACTACCTGGAATTATTATCTTGTACATTTAAAGCGATTTTTCAGGTGGTTGCATATTTACGACAAACCAAATTATAACGTAGAACAAGAAGTTGACATACCAGAATCATAATGGACAACGCCCTCCTTTATAAATATTAAAAAATCAGACGACTTGGTACTTATTCTGAGAGCGATATTTGGGAAAGATGATCTCTTACCATCATTTAATATGAGCAGGACAAACAGCATAAGGCTGCTCTATCGTTACCATGGGAGCAAAACCCAGGAAATCACGATGTTACTTTGCTTAGAATCAAACATATGCGACTAAGAGAAAGAATTGGCGTGTTTGAAATTCCCCATGAATCTAGAACTCGTGTCGTGCTCTGGATTACTTACCTGTTATTTCCAATTTATTCGAGATTGGCTAAATCAACGTTTATTTAATATCGAACCAAATGCTAGATTGATATGTCACCTTTTGAAAGGTGGTCATAATGGGGCTGACACTTTATGTACTGTAATGACCAGTTAAGAAGTAGAAAAATATAATTGTTAGAAAGTAATGCGATAACTTATGATCACGAGTGTAAGGTGTTGGAGTCTATGATAGAGATAAGGAAATGAAATCTGTACTGTACACTCAATTCTAACATAACATCTGATTCTGAGTTTTTGCTTGAATATGCAATTGAAAAGTGAGATGCGAGATGGACTCAATAAGATGTCAGGCATATCAAAAGTAGGATAGATAATGATTTGAAGCAAGAGATACTTGATCAAGATGGTAGAACAAATGAGGAACAAATAGATAAACAACCATCAGTTCTTAACTGTCATAGGTGTAATTCAGCTAGATTTGTTTATACATTCCTACTAACTCTGATTATTTCTGCATAATTGCTTGTTCCTGTTCAGTAGTGTTATCGTCCAATGAATATGGATGCCTGTCTAAATACTTCCAGTACAAATTCAAAAGGTGGGTTAGCTATTAGTGAATATAGAAAGGTTTGATTAGTCTTCACTATTTCGAATCCTTTCTTAGTGTACACTGCCTGTGTTACAAAAGTCTTTAATTAGTCTAGTTCTTCACTCATTTTCACCATTTTACTTATTCATATAATAGGAATAAGAGACTTAGGCAATAATGGCGGTATATGCAATGCTATTAGAGCCCGAAAAGGTAACCATTGTTCCAATGTTATATAACATAATAATATTTGGGGAGTTAATTGTTACCGTGTTTCCATTAACTATGTCTCTTCCTTGAATGATATTACCTAAGCTAGTAGTGTATAATGCATCGTGTGTGGTCAGATCCCGAGCTTTAACTAATGGTAATGGTACTGCTTTGGATAATACCCCTGTTGTACTTATTTCTCCAACTACAATCTGAATGTTGTTCCCCTTAGGTAGATTAGCAGATATGTGTCCGCCAACTATCCTAAAGGGAGAAAAATCTCCAACGACAATTATGTTATTTGTCCCGATTACTTGAGCCTGACCTAGTTTCATGTTATCCGACAGAATTGTAGGACCTTTATTAGCAATAGCCGATTGAATTTGAGGAAGGGTCTGAGTGAGATGTTGTTGATATATGTATTTATTAACTACACTGTTATTGCAGGTAACTGCTGCTGAGGATGCAGAGCTAGATTTGTTTGTCGCATCACTAAGTGCTACCGCATTACAATTGCCACTGACGCTGAGCCCGGGTGGCACAGTCCCGCTGGGTTCGGTCACACCATTATTAGCAGGCGGCACGGTCACACCATTATTAGCAGGCGGCACGGTCACACCAGGTACAGTTGTACCGTCATTAGCAGGTCCCTCAACAGTAACGGATTCACATAATCCAGTGTCTGGATTGCGAATTTGTTCTGATACTGGACATGGTTTGTTGACATCAGGTGATTGTCTTGTTGTGCCTGTATCTTCTCCCTTTGTGCCTGTATCTTCTCCCTTTGTGCCTGTATCTTCTCCCTTTGTGCCTGTATCTTCTCCCTTTGTGCCTGTACCTCCAGCATCACCTGAATCTCCTTTTGTACTTTTATCTTCTGTTCCAGACGCGTCGTTATTATTATCCGAAGCAGCATAGATGGACTTTACATGAGCTGGAACAGAGACAAATGGAGATGACACAGCAGAAGACGCTACCAGCGATGCGATCAGCGCGAACAAAACAAAAATTATAGTATTATTATTTTTCATGAATTGTATCAGTTTCATTATTATGCTAAATAGATAGATATATGATAGAGGGGACATTATCAACTTGGATTACCATAACTTTGGTAAAATTTCTATTATTCCCCAGGTTTTTCTGACACAATGCATCAAGTTCTTCGGCAAGAGATAAGATATAATGACAAGACCAAATCGAGTATCTTCATTAATTTTATAGATAACTTGGAAAGGAATCTGGCCTAACATAAACCCAAAGTGAATTAACTGCTTTCTCAATCTCCTACGTGCTTTTAGCGATATTATAATGTAACAAGGTACAATATTATTGGATGTAAGATGTAATAATTATCATTTAGCAGCGAGTTTTAATACCTCTAGTAATTAAAACTGCACATGAGTTCAGAAGAAAATTTCAGAAGATTAGGTTTAAGTGTTATAATATTGGAGGAAAAATTGGAAGAACTCAAGACTTATGCACAGGAGATGGTCAGGGATAAATCAAAGTTTAATCCAGACGTTTTGATAGAAATTTCAAACCGGCTAGTTTCTGCTACTTACGAGTTAAATCAATCCTACGAAAGTTATAAAAGGGATCGACCTCTTCACTAACTTCGATCTACCAAGTATGAAAAAAAGAGAAGCGATAAAGCATTTTCTGGCTACCTCCTACTATCCTACGGCAGTAGATCCAAACTACTTAGAAAACAGTTAGGTGCATATTGTATCTAACTGTTCTGAAATATGGGAACCGGATGATGAACTTTCATATATATATTATTCATTATTATAATTTGAGATGACAGAGACACGTATATAAAATGTTAATAAACAATCATATGTTGGGTTAACTCTTTTTTCTGCATGTACAAAAGGTATAGGTTATGAAGTGAACAGATTGTGTAGTACTACAACTTATTATCGTGTTCAGGAAATCATAGCGTATTGTCTAGGATAAATAATGTTTTTACTATGTCATAAAAAGGTAAAGCAAAGCAAGATCAATTGTGGGGCAAAAGATAGTGGGCATTGGAATAGACTACGTCTGTGTTACCACTAATATGAGAGAATTCATTTATTCAATATAGTCTCATTAAATCTTATAGATTGATATAAACACTAGGAGTACGTAGATTCTATGACGCTACAGGAAGTGTAAAGTAAAAACATGCTCCTCCGTCACCTTCGTTATTTCTTGCCCATATTTTTCCACCATGAGCCTCCACAATATTTTTGGAGATATATAAACCTAGACCTGTTCCGTGCTGTGAATTGGTAGTAAATTTTGAAAATAACTTGGGCATGATTTCAGGGTCTATACCTTTACCCGAGTCCTTTATGGCTACGATGATATCTTTGGTACCTTCTCGCTCATCTAAAGATGCCATCTTTGTAGCTATCTGAACATTGCCATCTCCATGGTCAATGAATTTTATTGCATTGCTCAGTAGATTTGAGACGACTTGTGCAATTCTACGCCTGTCAGCCATCACAAAAATACCTTCTTTTAATTCGTAAGTGAAAGATATCCTCCGTTACTGTCTTGAATATTAGTAAGGTGGTTTTGAAAATCGGTAGCTGCACTTTGTAGGATCTCATTTAATTCGATTCTTTCTTTAGTTAGCTTCAGGGATTGACTCTCGATCCTTGTTACATCTAACAAATCCTCGGTCAGCCCACGTAATCGCTTTGCATTCCTGTTAACAATGCTTAGCAATTCGGCCTGCTCCTTGTCGCTAGTTCTAGATAGTGCTACTTCTGTAAGCCCTAGTATTGGTTGTATGGGTGTTCTCAATTCATGAGCTGCGATGTTAATAAATTCCTGTTGCTGTTTATCACGAGTCTTTAACTGTTCATTTGCAATCTCAAATAGCAAATTAGCTTTTCGCAGCTTTTCAGATAATTCAGTTTGTTCCCAAAGTAGTTCAAATATAGATTTGAAAGATTCAACACTCGTCTTGCTGTTAGAGTATATACTAAATCCTATCGCCTTAGAGAACTGCATTGCATCTGGATCCTTAAGTTCAGCCCTTAGGAATTTGATACTATCAACTATAAACATTCCAGATGTTGAATTTGCACCATTAAGGATCTTAATATTAGGAGCATTACTAGAAATATGCTGAATGATATCCGAATTTTTAGATGATATGGGGCAAATTATCTTTACAGATGCACCTATCTCTTTTGACGCTTTTATAAGACAACTAATTACTCCAAGCCTATCCATTCTCAAAATAGCCATATCATTAGGAAGAAGCAATAACGCCTCTTTCTTTACAGCACTGGAGAGGTCATAGAGGATCTTACTTACCTTTTCTCTATCACTAATAACTTCAAGAAACTCGGATTCAATACCTTGCTCGAGTGCTTTTATCCTTTCTTTTGCTTCGATGCCACCACTCCACAATTCTTCAAAAATTGAGATAAAGTGTTTCATATATGCCGGCTCGTTACTAATCAAAAGATTTTGTATCTCATACCCACCTTCGGTTTTTTGTATTGTTGCAATCATTTCCTTATCAGAGATGGAAAAGTCTATTGGCGGCATATTTCTTATGTGTCGTATTTGTATCCCTTTGTTCACAAAATTCTTTACCAATTCTGCACTTTCGTTATCTATCGATGTAACTAGTCTAATACCTTTATGTTGTTTATTTACAAATTTTGTTGTCATTATTTTTTCATATATATCAAAATAGTTGTTGTAGACTAGTCGAAGGCCCCCTATCTTCGAACATGCCATATAATCAACTGACTTTTCCAGAATATCCCTGCCCTTTTTCAGGATTTCATCAACATTATTTAGAACTTTTATTTCCTTCAATACCTTACCTAAATACTGCTTCATTTCAAGCTCGGTAAGAGATGGGTATATTCCAGTTTTTTCTGTAAGAACTTGCTGCTGCTCTTTTGCTATAGTTAGGACCCTATTTTCAATCTCCTGTTTCATTTTAGGAGATCCAAGGACATCGAGCAGCTTAGAAGTATCCACGGCAGACTTTTTTATCGATTCCCGCAATGACTTGTCTTGAGAAACCGAAATTACAGATGAATAGAAACCGACAGTAAACAAATATGATGATAACAATACTAATGAATGAGCCGCAATTCCATAGGTTTGCTGCATGGCAGATGTTGAAAGACATATGCCCACCAAAGTGATACCTATTCCGCAGAGAATTAAATAATCCTTCACTTTGGATGCGACCATACCTCTTGCAGCTATAAAGAATGGAATCCCAAATAGTATATTTCCGCCTACAGTACCTGCCCGAAACAAAACCCTAAAAAAATATCGATAGGGTTCATCAACACCCGAGAGACTTTCTCCTGAAAAGAATCCTGGCATCTTTCCTATTAGATAAAATATCAAAGGTAATGAAAGGATTATCCAAAATGATAAAGGCATCTTTGCTAATCTATGATAGACACTCCTTAGAAGTACGACAGAGGCCATCCATCTAAAAACAAATCCTACTGGAAGTACTATTGAATTTAAGAGATTATAGTAAATTAAATTTGAATTTGGTAGTAAGTAGAGTGTGGTAGTTTTCTGACCTACTACCTTGTATTCAATTTCTGCATTATATTTATCTGAATGCTTGTACAGGAAAGATGATTTCGGGACGGCTCCAGGTGCTGATTTTTCGTAGACTACTTCAATCATTAATAATTTAGTAGCCGCATCTTCGGCAATCGACAGTGCAAGCGTCAATGCAGCTAGGCCATAAAGCAAGAGGGTTAGATTCTTTTTATTGGCACTTGATCTATACCAAGAGAAAAATTTTAATGTCATTATCCCCATGATTATGGTGGCTAGTATAGAACTAACGCCAAAAATAAATGGAGACAAGAATCCGGTAGTACTACTAAAAAGAATGAATAGTAACAAAGCTAAAAAGGAAAATTGACTGATCGTTACACTCCAATGACTAAGGTTAATAAATCGTGATTTAGTCCTAAGCTCCTTGCTAACTTGTTGGGTATATCCTAGAAGAACCCAAGAACCTATACCATACCCTATAACTATTGTCAAAATAAACATAACAACTTCAGTGAAATTAGAGTAAGCTAGTATCTGACGGGTCATAAGCAGGTCAACTATTGCTATAAAAATTACTGCAAAACCAATCCCAGTAGCGAACTTTCTATTTGAGATTAGCTGATTCACTTTTACTGGGACAAGCTTGGACATGACATATTTGTTAGCTACATATATTATTTTTCTTTGTTATATACTTTTAATCTTAATAAAAAATATAATGTATTAAATTATAACATTAATATTGTAAATACCTGATTGATTCTTGTTCGAATGAGGAATCTTATGGGGTACCAATTATGAAGTACACTTACCGAATAGAGCACGAGTAGTTAGTGATGATACGAAATATTTTATTATTCTCGCGGCGGTTAGATAGCTAGTTGGTACTATATTCAAGCAAACTCGTTGCATTTCTTTCAGTAATATCAATTATGAGCTTATTATTAGCTATGTGTGTTTTGCCTATGGTTGACATTGATTTGAATTTAGCTGCACCAATTCATTCCGTATACGCTCAGTCAAAACAAATTAAGACAGTACTTGATTCAAATGATGTGGTTGCTAACGCAAATCCGCTTAGACTATCAAATCATTCAAATGCAAACCATTTCCAAATTGAATCAGATCTAGGAACTGAATCTAGTAATGTCAACAATTGGATTACTGTCAACCACGATATATACGGAACTAGAAGTAGCGCTCAAACGGTGATCAATGCAAGTAACGTAGCTAAGTTAAAGCTTAAATGGAGATTAATTAACGACGCTGAGATACAAGACCCCCCAATAATCATCGATGGTAAAGGGTACGTACAAGACTATACCGGCACTGTGATCGCGTTTGATACTCATTCGGGAAAAATCATATGGAAGCTTCTTGCTGGTAGTGGCCCTACAATGGGACTGACATTTAACAATGGATTGATCTTTGTAAGTACTGCGTTCAATGCCAATGTACTGGCGATTAACGCTACAAGTGGTAATGTGGTCTGGAAGTCACCTGTGCTCGGGGACTCTAAGGCAGGGTATAACATCCCAACGTTTCCAATCGTATGGAAAGACTACGTGATAGTTGGATCTGCTGGTCACGATGATAGTTCTAGTGGTGTTGTAACTATAAAAGGAAATATCACTGCACTTAACCGCACAAATGGTGATGTTATATGGAACCTTCACACGACAGCTGGAGATTGGGTAAGTTATTCTGCGCCAAAATTTAACGCTGGTGCAAATGACTGGTCTGGAGGATCGATAGATCCCGAAACAGGGATCATTTACATGCCCATAGGAAGTGCATCACCAAACTTTAATGCAGATAGTCGACAATCCCCAAACCTATATTCAAATCACATTATTGCAGTGAATATAACTAATGGAAAAATAATATGGGCCACACCTTTTATTGCACATGGAACTGTTCTAAACGTACGAGTTCCAGATACACATGATTGGGATACATCGTGGGGAAGCAGTGTTAGCAGAGTGAACTATGATAATGGAACTCAGAAAAAATTAGTTATAGGACATGATAAAATGGGAAATATAATGGCGATGGATGCAACCACGGGCCACCCGGTTTGGTGGAAGACTATTGGTCCCAATTATAATATAGATTCATTGCCTTCACGAAGAGGCAGCGGGATGATCTGGTTTTATGGAATATCAAACTTTCACGCTGTAGACGATGTTAGCAACTCTTTGTATATTTCAGCTACAAATAGGGGGGTAAATTATTTTTTAGATGGAATTAGCGGACATAAAAAAACTGCGCCCAATACAATTCAAGACGGGCTGCGAAATGGCACTGTAATTGCAATGGATATGCGAAGTGGCAAAGTGAAATGGCAGTTGCCGACCGAATTTCCGCCGAGGGTATCTCCATTGGTTACCGATAAAATTGTTTTTGTGGGATATATACCATTTTCTGAAGAAGACAAAACGAATCGGTCTGGAATAGTTTTAGCTTTAGATAAACAAACTGGAAGCAAAATATGGGAATACGATTTACATGCGCCAATCGGACAAGTTGGACCCTCTATAGCAGAAGGCATGTTATTCGTACCTACCGGAAGAGTTCAAGCTAATCAAGATGGAGGTTCTACCAATGCTGGGGGATCCATAGCTGCGTTTGGATTACCATAATTTAGTTTGTATTGCCAAACCACCGTTCCTTTTCGAGTACCATTAGGAATTTGAAAATTTTCTCCAGCTGAAAGTTATATACTGTGTATCCAAACTCAAGCCAATAAGCCAGAAATCAAATTCTGAGATGAAATCGAACCGAACAAACTCGAATCAGGATAATCTGCTCCTTTAATCAAATAGAGACACTGCTAGAAAGCAAAACAATGCTGTTGTCCGACTGACTACATAGAGTATCTATGAGTATTTAATAGGAATGTGGGATAATTTTTACTGATAAATTGTTTTAGAACTGTTATTAAACTCTAGATTCATGTTTTCATGTCTGTCTATCAGTTCTTCTGGCGATGGGATCCTTCCAAACTGTTTTTCATATTCAGCAATATTCAGCATTAGCCACTGTGAAATTGCTTTGGCATTCAATGGGTCAATTATAAGCCTACACTCTAATGTACGATTAATTGTCGTCTTTTCTGGTGCTGCCTTTATCGTGGATAAAGCAGACCCGACCTTGCTTTCATCAGAGAATAACACCAAATCAAAATACATTCCTCTAGCCCCACCAAAAACGCCGTTCACATTGATGGTTCTAAAATTCTCATGCTCCTTTACATGTATTTCGGGTGACTTGGTATCACTCATAGACTAAGATCACTCCTACTCATTGGCAATATTTACCTTAGGCCAGTGTATATTTCTTCTTTATTGGTACTATGGTAATGATCATTACACATGCAAGATGATAGCTTGTTCAAGAAAGTTGCTACCATATATCTGTCAAGATTTGGAATGTATTCTGTTGGCAAGTAAAGGGAATAAAATCTTTGTAGGAATGAATGGTAGTAGTCTTATGGATATCTTCTCTCTTCCCGACCCTATGAAATACCTCTGACGTGGTCTAGGTGAACCAATTATATTTACAATGATTTTTGCCACGACAGTTGGATTCAACCCTGAGTGACTATTTCTTAGGAAATATTTATTGTATGCATTTGCAAATCTTGTTTTATTAATATTCTGAACATCAAGCAGAGCCTTTGTTTTACGTTGTATATTTTCATAAATGCAAGTATCGATAACACCGGGATTGATGGTTGTTATTTTGAAATTGGTATTCCAAAGCTCCACTCTTAGAGCGTCGAACACTGCTTCAAGTGCATGTTTTGAAGCAGCATACGCCCCTATCAGTGGGAGTGAGATAAGACCTGCCATTGAACTCACTATTACGATTCTACACCCTGATCTGTTTCGTTCTTTCATCAGTTTCAATACCCTTTTCGTAAAATCTACGTGACCAAAGAAATTGGTTTCAAATTGATTTCTCAGGCTTTCCATAGTTAGATCTTCGATCGCTCCAGGTTCTAGGAAACCTGCATTATTCACAAGTCCATAAACTTCACTATCGTCGGCGTAAGAGAAAATTCTATCTAAGATTTCGAATGATTCTGGTTTAGTTATGTCAAATTCAAGGGGCACATACGCAACCTTATCCCTTGATCTAGGTGTTAACATATGTGATGGTAATAATTGGTCTACAGTTAGCTTATCGTACCTTCTAGCCAACCCAAATACTTGATAACCATACTGTAGTAATCTTATGACTGTCTCTTTGCCAATACCACTAGAGGCTCCGGTAACTATGACCGATTTTGTCAATATAACGAGTACTACAAACCTGGTTAATACATCATATGATGCAGCCCTCAGCACTTACACCTATTACTTTTAAGAAGCTACTTAATGACCATACGTGCACAAGTAGAGTATCAAATTAAATAGTACATGATAAGAGACAATTTACAACCTTACGAGAGATAAACTGTGTATCTTGAAAAGGCTACATATGATTTAGAGGATAAGCCGTCAATGCCAGAATTCACGAGGACTATTTTGGATTCGCTTTCTTAATCTTCTTATGGCATATAAAAGAATAATCTTCTATATATCTACAACTCTGAAACGAACCTATGATTAATAGCAATCTCCAAGTTAGCTAAGACCTTTTAATCGCTGCTGATTTGAAACTTGTGATGACATCATACTATCGGTTTTGTAGAAGCTTATCTAATATGAAACATATTCATTCAGAAAAAATAAAGGGTGATCTTAAATATGCATTCTTCCTTACTGTATTGGGAAATTGAATTTATTCAAGTCATGGATAAAAAGACCTCATCAAAAAATTGATCTTAATCAAGGAATTGATAGCAATAAGACTAATAATTTGTTCTATGATATTATTGGTTATAACGACATTAAAGAACTATTCGATATGTCAATCAACGCACAGAAACCGGTTCATATTCTTTTGTGTGGGCCGCCCGCATCAGCCAAATCTATATTTATGACCTGTCTTACTAGACTCGAAAGATCATACTATGCTGTAGGAAGTAGTTCTACTAAATCGGGGATATTTGACTATTTGTTTGAAAATAGACCTCGCTTTTTTATAATTGATGAAATCGAAAAAATGAACAAGAAGGATCAAGTGAGTCTACTCAATTTGATGGAGTCTGGCATACTGTCGGAGCTTAAACATAATCATGCTAGGTCTACCCAACTAAAAACTTGGGTGTTCGCCAGCGCAAACAGTATCGAAAAGTTGTTGTATCCACTAGTTACAAGATTCACTGTCATAAATGTAAAACCTTACACTGAAGATGAGTTTGTCGATATCACGATTCAGGTTTTGGAAAAAGAGGGAATAGATAGAGACGTAGCCATAATCATTGCGGATGCCGTATTCAACACGCTTAAGACCAGTAATATACGTGATTGCATTAGAATTGCAAGATTAGTTGGAGGAAATGATGTCACAAAGACGCGCAGAGTTATTGACATATTTGAAAAGTATAACCAGTCTAAATTTTCTACCAGTTAGAAAAAATCTGACATGGGGAATACAAAGCCTGAGTCATTGACAGTAATTTAACGTTATGTTTAATGAACAATCCGTCTTGTCGCTTGATCGGCTCAGATAATGGATGTGCCCTAGTAACGGAAGATTCTCAAATAGACTCGATCTAACGCCTAGGGAATCAGTATGCAAGTTTAAGAATATTTCTTGTTCAATCAGTTTGCTTTTTTAACGATTTATAATAATTAAGTTGACGATTAGATTTTTCTTCATACGAAAACAAGCCTCATCTATTCTAGTGATACTTAATAATGACGAAGGTTGTCTAGTTATTGGGATTGGCCACCGATCTGGGAACTACAGACAGTACAAATCTAGGAGTAGCATCCAAAAATCGAGATATATCTAAGGAAAAGGAAAATCCTAAGCAAAAGGAGACGATATTTATCTTGTGTGATTCGTGTTGCTGGTCTGCGACCTTCTTTGGTAACTTGGTACTTCCGGGAGAAGGCAAGTGTCCGAACTGCCAAAATACGGAGCTTTCTAGTTTTCCAATACTACCTAATGAATCATTTGTGATAAATTACGGAGGAAAACGTGGGATTGAATTGAAATTTAGCCCCAGAAAAAAGAGAGCTTAGTATTCAACCTGGGCTATTTAACTAAAATAGAGTTTGATGAGATGAAATGACGTAGTACCTGTGTTAGGGTAATCTAATTCACATTGCTACTAGATTTTATAATTATTGAATCTTATGACAAACTTCTCTATTACAGTGATCGTCAATCGATTTGATTTGATATGCTAGTTATATGGAGTGGGCAAATCCATTAATTTAGGCCAAAATCCTATATACAATGCAAAATAAATTATGATCTTTTCACGAAAAGATGCCGTTAGGGCCGAAGATATGATATCAATTGAGAACGAGTTTATCTCTCAATTCCTTTGTCCTGTTTCTTACAGTTACTTCCGTTACACCAGCTGCAGCAGCGATATTTGACTGAGTAACGGTTTCTCCATTTTTAATACCGGATAAATAGAGCACAGAGGCAGCTAATCCCATAGGATCTTTGCCAGCCGAAATTTCTTCTTTTGTAACATTACTCATTAAGAGACTTGCATGACGTTTAGTCTTCTCGCTCAACTTGACCTTATTTGCAACTTTTGCTATACATTTCATCGGATCAGGTTGTGGTATTCTAAGGTCCAATTTAGTACATAATATTCTGAAATCTTTTGATAATTCCTTACGCTTTACACTGCATACTACCGCAATATCATTCAATGTCCTTTGAACACCCATCTCCCTACATGAGATATATATGGCAGCTGCCAAAACACCATAGATTGTTCGACCACGTGTAATCTTCTTCGATTGGGCTTTTCTATAGATGTATGCTGCCTTCTCCACAATAGTGTCGGAGAGTCCGAGTTTATCTCTTAAAACATCTAATTTAAAGAATGCTTGTCTGAGACTTCTATCCTTGGGCGTATGCAATTGCGATCTCAAATCCCATGTAGCTAATCTGTTCATTTTGGTACGCATAGCTGAGTCAAGTCTATTTCCGCTAGCATCCCTGCCCGATCTGCCGATTATTGTTGACAATCCCATGTCATGACGTGCCAATGAGCTACGACTTCCGATACGTGTTCCCACCTTAGATTCATCCATAAAATATCTATGCCAATCTGAATCAACCTCGGGCAGATTATCAGAAATTACGCGACCACACCTACTGCAAATCATCTCTCCAGACTCAGAATCAGTGATTATACTTTCATTCATACACCCAGGGCACCTTGTCAGAGTAAGATGGTTGGCCCTTCGATTGTTTAAAGAATTTCCGTCATACCCAACTGTATCTACGCTAACATCACCATATCTAATATAATAAAGTTATTACATATAAATGGTATAGTAAGCCTTGAGTTACCACATTACCCCTCGGTTAGTTAATTTGCTTATGGAGAGTAGATTTTCAATCTGGATCTACTATAAACCCCTTGTTTATGGCGAAGTATCTTGAATACGGCGAACATTGGAGTCTCAAATAGCAGGGCTTGGCTCGTAATAGAACAATTAGGAATAGACCAATATAATTTGCATAGTATAGTTTTCAATTTATGTACCAAAAATAATGATTTCAATATGCTAAGCAGGCGGCCTCGTTGAATCTGCATCTAAAAATTATTGTTCGCCGTCCTAATTATTCGTAGTATATTTCTATATTAAAAATATTTAGCTATTTGTTTAGGGCGAGAATTAAGGAATCGAGGGCTTATTCCATAATCTATCCTATTATTAATATCTTAGAGATATCCATAAGCACTTGAACTTGTCCTCTTTGGTTATTTACTTGAGCTTGTTGTGTTAGATGATGTTGAATTGGAAGTTGCAGCAAGGCTTTGAGGGTTGTTAACCACAGTGCCTTTGGTATCAACAACGTTAATTGAGTATGTAGCTGTAAAGTCTTTGTTTTTGCCGCCACCACCCGGATTCACTAGTTCAACAGCATTACCGGTGAATGGAACAGAGCGAGATTTGCCTGTTGATTTTAAAGTTGTAAGTGCTACTGTATCTTTCCCTAACTTTATTATATCCTCTTGGCTCCCAAACTCTTCGGGTAAAGCTGTTTTGTTATCCAACCTTACAAAGTTTCATACATTCACTTTTACTGGTTTGCTTGCCTGATATGTGAGTATTCCTGAGTAAACGCCTCCATCATTTCTAGGATCGTATAACTGCCACATGTTCGTCCTCATGACCTGGAAGTTTACTTGCAGATTATGATATTGTTCCTTGCAGTACAACATTTTGATCTAATGGTGGAGTCGGTTAACTGCTGTTATCCTCGGCGTAGGCAGCTAGGTTTATGGCGTAGTTTCTATTAGAAATCATAGTTGATGCTATCAATAAAGCCACCGAGTCACCGATTATCGCTCCCACTAAAGTCATATTGCTTTGTTTTTTATCCAGTGAAAGCACATATCGGAGGTTTAATTATATACCGTTATGTTTAATATTGTATAGTCATGTCCTAAAGGCAATTTAAAGTAATTTCAGCAGTTATCTCGCTGCATATGAACTCGATTGAAATTAATTTGATTCTGAAATAGTGAGCTAACACTTTCAATGGACATAATATGAATCTCTCGGCCGAAAATTTCTAATTTATATTCATAGTTATTGAGATTCCCAGAGCATAACTTCAATATTCCTTGAAAGCCAAACAGCTTATTGCTCCCATCTATCCCGTAGCATTTTTTCCTGTAGTTCTATTTTAGCTTCAATATTGGAAGGTCAGAATAATCTCAATTGTGCTAAATGAATTCCATTTGTGGGTTTCATTTACGGTATTCGTACTCAGGACTTATAAGTTTGTAAACGAAAAATCTTATTGACATCGACTTGAAGTGAGAAGAAAACTACAGTACTGGCAACTATTACATTGATAGCTGCTATCGCTCTAATGGCAACGGCTCCAATCGTGTCTGAACACTTGGCTTTTGCAGGGGGCAATCACCA
>JARBAU010000347.1 GCA_029237525.1 Nitrososphaerales archaeon
AACTGACTGAGGTATGTTTATTGATTCTGTTTGATAAACCAATTGAGCATTAGGACCAGTATCATTGATGGTGCTAACAACATTCGTCTTGTCTTGGAGTTGTGTTGCAGCGAATATAATTCTACCAAATAGCGATGAACTGCCGGTGTTGAAAGTAGTGGGCAAAATCAAGACCAGCAAAAATAATAACAAGGATAGTGAAAAAACAAAGCTAGTTTTGCATTTTGAATTTCTCATTATTCTTCACTCTTTTTATACGTATTAAAGTACTTTGTGGAACTTTGGACATGCTCATTTCTAGAAATTAAAAAGCTAACGTGAGAAAAGAAGAAAGATTCATCAATAGAATACAAAAAATTACAGCTGGTGTTTTCATTACTTACTCTCCTAGGCGATGACCTCGCCTGCCTTTTTGTTGATACGAAAATGGATCAGGTGAGCTAAGAAGTAAAGAAGACGAAATTTAATATTTCCAATCTGGAGTTATTCCATTCCACCACGAACGATATGGCTTGGCATCCTTGTGTATTTCGTCTCTAAGTCTACATTCTATTGAATAATACATGTTTTCCATTGAATCTACGCCACCATCAGAAAATAGATCCCTTCCGATTTCTTCTGTTCGATTTCTTTTGCTTTCAAAATCAATAGCATGTGGATTTTGAATACAGTAGACAAGGGTATCATACAGTTCTTCTTCCAGATAAGCATCCAAATTAGAGACCTTTTTTAGCACCAGTATACTTTCTTCTAATATATAAGAATCTCAGCATAATTTTTCGGAAGGAGCCAAATTGGTTTACTTATACTGCTCTTTACTTATTTCTGATAAACCTGCAAGAAAAAACATCGGCAGGCACAGTAAAAGTTCCGACAATATTGAAGAGCAAAGATTGTATTTCTCTGTTCATGTCATTGACTATCTGTGGAAATTCAACTGATTCATTCTATTGGAAGCAAAGCACCACTCTCAGTTCCAATTACATCAATCTGCCTATTGGAGCAGATATGTTTAATGCTATTATAGTTGATATAATAAATACAAGTTATTGGTCCAGATAAGAATATGAGCTACATATACAAGATCGTCTAACTACTCTATCCGAATAAAAGCTAGCAATGAGAGCAAAGAATACGCTATTTACAAATAACAGTTTCAATTAAATAAAAGTAAAATACTCGAAGCCAAGTACTATAAGTAGATTGCAAATTTATACTTAGAAAGCGTCGCAAATTTACTTACGTTTTTGAAGCTAGACAGTTTGCTATCTTTTTTAGACAACCAACTGAATGTAAATATTATTTTGGTGTCTACTATAATTCCCTTTGAATCTCAAGTTTGTGATTTTCTTTTTATAGAGAAATTCGAATCTACTAACATCTACTAACACAATCATTAATGTACTTGTATACTTGTATAATCTCTGTATTCAGTTGGAAAAAATATCATTTATTTTGATCGAATTACGATTTTTAACTGCTGAACAATATTTATCAAGAGCCAGTATCCGGCTTCTTTATACTCTGTTTTGAGTTATATATACTGCCTATATATATTTATTTATGTCAAAAGGAGTGTAACGTCTACGGTCTCTCATGATTTTTATAACATCTGGATAAATGCCCACGTGTTGTCGAAATTCTTTCATCAAATCATCTAATTCTTTCGGAACTGTATGTACATCCAATCTCTTGTTAACTATATCTACCTGCTCCGTAGGAATCATCTGTTCATATTTCATCTTATGCAGTTCATGGCTCTTAGCAGTTATCTCATTTTCTGAGGAATCTCTCTCCTTTGTTATCACTCCTAATTCCCTTTCTGTTTCTGCAAGCTTTTCTGCTACAGGCCTTTTTTCTCATAATCCGAGAGAATATCCATAGTTACTTCCTTTTCTTTTAGCAAATCGTCTTTCTCCGACTCCAAATCAGATACCTTCTCTATGATTCCATATAGTTCCTCTTTTTTCTGTAAGACATATTCAGGAAGATTATCAATAGACACATCTAAATTATTTGAAATAATTGATATCTTGAATATAAGATTAATAAATTCATTAACATCCAGACTACGCTTAAAGCAATGAATCTCAATTTTTTCAATAAATGATTCAATCTGTTCTTCGTTCAAGCCATTGTCTTCCAATATCCTTTTTAGCCTGATTGAAGAAGCTGCGAGGTTTAAATTCATACCTTCATTTTTAATAATTACGGCAACTTCTCTTAAAAGATCAAAATCTGGATCGTTTGGTCTACATTCTTTAACTATAGAACTCACTGTCCCTGCCCCAATATCTACTTCGTTTGCGATTTGATCTCTGGGAAGGCCTTTAAGCCACAGCCTAATGACTTCCTTTTTTATTGAAGGATGAGTTTTGCTGCCCAATACTCTTCACAAGTAATTTTAGATAATTCGATTTATAAAAGATCGAAAAAAATCCCATGCTAAAACTGAGTTACGGATGTCAATTCACGCGTATTCCTCTAATGACGAAGTTTTGACCGTCATTTGACCGTGATTTGACGCTTATCTGACGGTAGTTCGACGAAATTTTGACCATCAACTGACCATACCATTTTGGGTTGCGTCGAGTATTTTGATGGAGTATTATCCATTGGAATTGGATGAGTCGAAGTTATTTTTTTAGCTTGTTATTGCTAAAAATGCATAGTCGTCAAGATTAGCTCAATATTTAGATTAGGATAGTGAAGAATAGTTACGATATAAATGAAGGGTTTTATTACACCAGAACGAAAATTTGGAACTAGAAAATCAAAAGGTCGCTGTTGTCACAGGTAGCTCGTCGGGTATTGGACTAGAGACATGTCTCCTCCTAGCACGTAATGGAATTTGCACCTACGC